>JAJYUX010000136.1 GCA_021792315.1 archaeon | reverse complement strand
CCCGTATTTCTTCGAAGTAGATGAAGTGTCCAAGAAGGCGTTGGAACCCGGCTCAGAGATGGCGCTTGAGCTGAGCTGGTAACCGCATGCGTGTTTCTATCTAGGATCTGTTTGATCGCTTTCGTTTCCTTCTGATGTCGCCGTGAATAGCCCTCTTGTGAGCTTTAATCTTTCGGCTCTTCTCTGTTTTTTTGGAAGCCATGCCAATCTCATTTCCTGTATCGCTTTAGAATGTTTTGGTCTAGACCGCTTTCAACAACTCTTCAGCATGACCATCGACTTGGACGTGCCTGAATATTTTCTTGATTTTTCCCGACCTGTCGATTACAAATGTTGAGCGAACGATTCCCATGAACTTTTTGCCGTAAAGATTTTTCTCTTGGAATACGCCATACTTTTCCGATACCTTGTGGTCAGTGTCTGCCAGTAGGGGAAAGTTTAGGCTGTATTTGCTTCTGAACTTTGAGTGCGAGTCAAGATCATCGTTGCTTACGCCGAGTATATCGACATCTTTCTTGTTGAACATCGATAGAGAGTCCCTGAATGAGCAAGCTTCCTTCGTGCAGCCGGGCGTGTCATCTTTGGGGTAAAAGTACAGTACGACTTCTTTCTTGCCTTTGAACTGGGAAAGTCTGTACGACTTGCCGTCATCAGATTTGAGCTCGAAATCCGGAGCGTTGTCGCCTTCTTCCAGTTCTTTGTTTTGAGTGCCTTCTTGCATGAGATTTCGAGTTGTCGCACTTTCTTATTGACTTTGCTTCGGTTCAAGAAAACTTAAGAAAGCCATACGAAGCAAAAGGGTTCGCGCGCGGGGGTCGCCCAGCCTGGTCAAAGGCGCAGGTTGCGTCGCATTAGTTAATGCGAAGCTTGCGAGACTGAGGACCATTGTCTGATACAGGCTCTAGCCAAGAAGCGTTTCAGCGATGGAGCGGAACTCCTGTCCCTTAGGGGTTCGTGGGTTCAAATCCCACCTCCCGCACCAATACACAATCCCCTTTTGTTGTCTTTCTGTGTTAGACACCTTGTACATCTGTGTGTTAATGGGTATGTCAGACGACACACAAGCATAACCGTGAGCCTGCTAGACTATTAGTTAGTATATGCAAAAAGAGAAAAGAGACAAGTGGAATGAGTTACTTCTGAATGCCTTAAATCAATCAAAAAGGATGCTGATAACATGTATCATCGTCTCGGAATGAATAGAAATGATACTAAGGAATGCTCTGCTTGCAAGAACAAATCCTATCGAATTACTGATGTTGACTCAAAAGAAGAAACTTTCTTTGAGCTCAAATCACTTGTGCAAGTAAAAGACTTTGTCTCAGTTGCAGATACTCATATGAAATCAAAGCTTTATCTTTGTTCCAAATGTCATCATTGTGATTTCTATGACGCGGGTTCTATGTATGAATACTTGGATTAGGCGCTAAAGAAAAAGAGAATGGAGCTAGATTACTGCTTAGCAGTGTTTTCTCTATTCATGAACTTCAACACGCACGATTCATAGGCTATTCTTTAGGGGTCGTATTCATTTGGGTGTTTAGGGTCTATTCTGTACACAGGAAAATGATGTACCATATGGGACTCATCTTTGTTAACACCGGCTGATTTGCCAAGGAGTCAGCAGACACTGCAATTCCGACTTCGGTATTCGGAGAAACTGAATGTAAGGTTGCTGCAAGAAACGTTGTCAGATTTGTCCAGCTTGAGACGCTCTGAAAGGTTGGATTGGCTCTTGCATCAGACACCATAGGAACATACCAAGCAGGTTCTTTGATCACGACATAATATTCAGGCCTGTAGAGTGCTGCTTTTTTTACTCTTTGAATCCAGGCTGACTGAAATTAAGCCCAGTCAAGCTTGTGTTTTCGATATGTCTCTGCGGCGCCGTCAGCAATTATGAGTTGTAGGCCGTCGGCCCTAATCACATTCACAATAGTACCAACTTCTGTGATGGCAGTCTGATTATTCAAGAGTCATGGGTCAAAACCCAGGTCGATGCGAATAGATCCAACGCCAGAATCTTTCAGCATGTTCAGGTTAGCATCGATTACGGCAAACGAATTGTGCTCTAGGTTATCATAGGAAGCAGTACTCAGAACGGCTGAGAAATGCATCGGATAGAACAAAATGGGTCGCCAGGCCTGCATGTCGGTTGCGGAGTGCGTGGGGTGCCGATCTGCGCATTTCTGACTCAAGAGCTATCAGGCCGGTCACTGCCAACGCAATTATCAAGAGTATTGCGATGAGTCGTTTCAACGCCGAAGGACACCTATTTCTGAAATCACTTCTGATGAGATTCCCAAGATCAGTGCTATTACCCGAACCCACGTGAATGTCCAGTTCCACATGACAATCGTGTGAGTGTTCGTTAAAGACGTGCGGAAAGACTGTTTCTCTCTTGCGGAATGTAGAATGAGTCTGGGACAAGATGGGTTACAATCCAATTGTCGTTAGAGAGCTCTCGAGATGGGAACTCTCGCATGCAAATAGGGCAAACCACAACAGCCTTCTGGCCT
The DNA here is from genome assembly GCA_021792315.1 of archaeon. The sequence goes on along the minus strand of JAJYUX010000136.1, from coordinate 999 downwards.
TTGCTTGCTCTGTATTCCTCTGCTTCTTTCGGAATAGGAGCGCCAGTAGGAATCCTATTCTGATTAACTTTCTAATGGCCCAACCTATGATGCTCAAGCCCGACGACGTCATCATCACGAACTCGACTTGGATAGAAAGCGCCAAACGAACGATAAAGTAACCGCCAGTGTACACTAGCACGGATGCAACTACGATTCCCGTCCAACGTTTGGTCAAAGGAACAAGAGATTGAGCCCTTGTCCAAGGAGTTTCAGCGATTACGTCTGATGGTCGAGGAGTACATTTAGCCATAAACGTTCTGTGTGTGCTCATCTTCTTTTGTGAACATGTCTTTTGGAAGTCCCAAGGAAGCACCATAAATCATACCAAGTGTTCGAAACGTCATGCTTAACTCACGCAGAGCCTCGAAGAACCGGGTCCTTGTCAAATCTTCGATGTAGACCATTCTCTGCGCCGAAAGCCAGATTCCCTTGTTGTGATAGTCTCCCATATAGAATGAGTCCTCTCTTTGAGCAAGTGCAAAGCGCATGTTCCAGAATATGGATTCTCTCTGATCCTTTGGCATCGAATCCAGTCGAGCTATATGCTCTGCGTTCATTGTCCACGGCATTCTTACAATTATCTTGTGCGGATTATCTCTGTAAGCTCCGAGGACAATGCGTTGGACTTTGTCCCATTCAATTATCAGCTCAAAGAAGGAGTCTGAGTTGATGTTTAGCTTGAAATTTCTCTTCTCTTCGGCAATCCAGTCTTGCAACTTGCGCTGAAGTTTGCCATAATCCTCGCCCATTGCCCCTCGAAACCTGTCCAAGAAATATTTTCCTTTATCCTTTTTGTGTGTATTGAGCCACATACACACTGATTCAAGCAGAATCTTTAGCTTGAAGGATGCTAGAATCGTAGCATCTCTTGAGCAAACTTACGAAGGCCCCTGTACAGAGCGCCTCCCCAGATGGGGGTCTTGCGGTAGAAACTCAACTGTCTATCGTTGAGAGAGA
>JAJYUX010000135.1 GCA_021792315.1 archaeon | reverse complement strand
TATCCTGACTGCTGAGTGCTGTCATGACTTCCGCAGCCATCAACTTGTTGGAGGTTGTCGAGCGAAAATTCTGAAGAGCATCAAGTGCCTGTACGAACCGCCCTCGTATCTGACTTGTATCGCCGTCTAGCTTGCCCAGTCCTATAGCTGTGCCCCAAAACAACGACGGGGCTCGAACTAAGGAACTCCCTGTTTTGGTATCATCATTATTTGAGTATTCCACGTCGTCTATCTTGGACATCATCTGCTTTAGCAGGATTACATATGATCTGGCTTTGTCTGATATCGATCTCAACATGGAATAAGTTGTCCGTATCTCCGCCATAAAATCCGGGAACTCTTCATCAGCTATTCTGTAGTTCCTGACGTTGAGATCGTTCAATACGACAGTCCCGAGATCTGTGAGAGACAGATACTGTCCGTTGTATTCCACCATTCGGTCGATCATAGACTTTTTCTGGATGAGCTCGTTGAATTTGGCTTCCACTGCGGCAAGTTCTGCATCTTCTCTCAAAGCAACTGCAGTTTCTTCCTGAATCCTCTGACGCAGCTCCTCCTTCTCGTCCTTCCCCTCAAAATGGAACATGAAGGAGTGTTCTTTTCGTTGATCTCGCCCCAAGACCAAGTGGGACTGCCTCTCTTCTGCTCTCTCTGTTTCTAATTCAACGGTTAACTGCGATAATCTAGTAACATCCTGGACTCCCTTCTCGTAATCCTCTTTCGTTGTCCTCAAAGCATAGCCGTTAATGCACAAGTAATCCAGGTCGGTCAATGCAATAGGGGATATGGGCTCTGCTCGATCGGTTACCTGAGACAGAAATGTCCTTGCTGAGCTACATTTCAAGAGAGAATATCACCACGACTTGGGTAGCGGCCGTTCTTAAGCAATATGTTGAGACAAAATGTACCTTCTGCTTGTTTCCTTGCCCTCTGGCAGTCGCACATTTGTTTACGTATGCTCTAAAGCAAGTGGATGGCTACAATTCCCAAAGATGGCAGACAACAATGAAGCCGAGGTCCTGTTAGGATGTTCGGGAGAGAGGAAATTGGTTGATTACACAAAATCCTAGCAGATCTAATTCAGACTAAATCCACAATCGTCCTACTAGGAATTGGACGAAGACAAATCCAATATGATGTCTGCGAGACGGTTGGATAGATTTTCCCAGAAACTCGGGTGGTAGCTGCTGATGAATTTCTCAATATCCAACTTGTCAACCAACAGTCGATAACGGGTGGCTCTTCCAACTTTTTCTCGATCTACCAAGCCCAGCTCAGTAAGGCGCTTCATGTGCCAAGAAACGGTGGCGCAGGTGAGTTTAGTCAGAGACGCAATCTGGTTGCAAGTGAGATTGGGATTGCTTGATAGAAAGGTGAGTATCTGCCTCTGGGTTTCCGTAGAAAGCGCGCTGAGCAAGGCGCTTTGTTTCTCTCCGAAGACCCCGGAAGGAAAAATGTACTTCCGCAAACTTCTCTTCTGCGTTGTGATCATTCCACGTTTTTCAAGGATATCCAGGTGATATTGAAGATCTCCCATACCTATCTGCAATCCACGCATTAGCTCTCTTACATGGCTGCCTGGGTGATCGACAATGTATTCGTAGATCTCGGCTCGAGTTCCTTGTAGTTCAGCCTTGTTTCTGTTTATACTGTAAAAGTCCAAACTAGCGCGCCATGCGGTTCAAACACAGCCGCCCACAACAAATAACACTTTCTCAGAGACCGCGTCAGTTAGATAGTCGTACTGAGAATTCTTCACTTGTTTCTGTCGTTATTCATTCAGATAGATGCACGTACCTCAGTTGTACAGAGCAGATAGTAATGCGTCAAGAGAAGTCATTGTAACAAATCGTTGGAAAGAGCGTATGGGTGTCGTCAAATTAACTACGACTCTGCGTCTCAAGAACATATTTCCGCTCACCTACCGGTTCACATTTTGAACGCTCTTTGAGGAGAGAGCAAAGAAAGCGAACAGAATCACAATTGTTATCATAGCTAGTTCGGGTAACACGAACACGAATTTCTCAGTAACAAACCAATTTACTATCAAGTGAACAAAACTTGAACTCAATTACACTTCTTAACTCTCTTCAAGAAACCTTCTAGATCACGTGGTTCGGTCTGACATTCGCTTATCCCTGTTGTTGACGCATCCATTGCTCATAGTCTCTAAGCGAGCCAAAATAGTGGTGCATGCATACTTTCATGCGCGATTCGCTTGATCCTCTTCCTGACCTCAAGACGGACTATCAGCCAGCCAAAGTAATTCCGCTCTTCCACAAAAGATCGCCAAGCAAAACTATTTGCAGTCAAATGTTGTTATGCCATGTAATTAACGAGATTGGTACAATAATCTACGGAATGATTTCCTGCCTAATAGATTGTCACTATATTCTGAGAGTAGAACTACCCAGAGAAAAGTCGCAATTTATCGACTAAACGCACCTTGGTGTCATCTTTGTACTAGCCAGCAAATATCCCAGAGCTTTGGACCCATTCTCTAACTTCCATATTCTCCGAAAAAGTGAGGCATGGGTAGTTCTGATGTTACTAGACATAGTCACATGCACAGATGCTTGAACTAACAGTGCCCTAACAAAGAAGAAGCACTTGTATCATTCACGCACTGCGTCAAAATTCGATTTGTGATTCAAAAAGAATTTGGTTCAAGTATACAACTGTACCAAAACGGTTTAACAGTCCTGTAGGCGCCACCTGGGAAGTGTTCTCTAAACGAACTGAGAACAAGAGATTTCCAAGAATATAGAGCAAGTTGATCGCTTATGCAGAAGAAGGAAATCAAATCAACCATAAAGTCGCTCTTTTTCCGACCTGTTCTTTCAACTCAAAACGCAATAATTCTTCTTTGCATGTCCGTGGTCTTTGTGATAGCCTTGTTCATGAGGATTTACCCCGCCCAATATGGTTGGTTCATAAATGAATTTGATCCCTATTACGATTACTATGCTGCGCTGCATGTAGTAACTCTGGCAAAACAACATGGTCTCATATTCGCGCTATTCAACAATCCACCCAATTGTACACCGGCTATTCTGACATCCTGTCACAACCTGCAGGGCTACTTTTATTGGCACGATATCAAGACGTGGTGGCCGTATGGAAGAAACGTAGCGGCAACGAGCCAAGATGGTCTTCAACTAACTGGTGCCATTTTGTACCTCTTCGTCAGCGATGTTCTAAGGTTCCATATGGGCTTGTATAATTTCATAGTTTTCTTTCCTGTCTTGTTCGGATCGCTGACGATAATTCCCATTTACTTTCTCGTGAAGAAGATCAGCGGGAGTCCAGCAGGAGGCGTTTTGGCAGCACTAGTATTCTCGGTGTCGCCGCCGATCTTGGAACGTGGCAATCTTGGATGGTTCAAGAGCGAACCATATTCACTCTTCCTATCCACAATTGGCGCTTACTTTTTTCTGTCCATGTACGATACAAATAAGACACGTAATGGGATTTTAGCTAGGGCGGTAATCGCCGGAACGATGTTTGGCTACGCAATAATCTCATGGGGCGGAGCAGAGGAATATGCATTGTTGCTTGCCCT
>JAJYUX010000028.1 GCA_021792315.1 archaeon | reverse complement strand
CTATGTAGGTCTTCTTTTTGCTCCAAAGGCCCGGCGAGCCCCACAGTTCCTTCATTAGATCTGAATATGACTTGTCAGCTGCCCACAAAGCGAAATTCTCCCTTTCCCCCTTTCGATTAAATTGATGACAATAGGTCTGGTCTATGAACGCATGTCTTCTATTTCTTAGCTTCTGCTTCTAACAGTTCTCATCCCTTCAAATGATAATTTCAAGTTTCACTCGAGCTGAGTGTCCAAAAACACGTACACCGTTAGGGTTCGAGTTAAGAAGAATCTTCTCCCCTATTGCAGCATGCGAACAAATATGCTATCGATCAAAGGAAGCGTGGAAATAAATGCTTCTCCAGAAAGGGTCTGGAGCATAATCGCCGACGTTGACAGAGAATCTGAATACTGGAAGGGTCTGAATTCCGCCAGGGTCACAAAAAGGGAAGGAAACGTGATCGAGCGCGAGGTTGAGGTGGGATTCATGGGGCATACTGGGCACCAGATAGTCAGACTCAATCCGCAAAGTTCGACGATTGACATTGAAATGACTGATGGTCCGCTCGTTGGATTGAGACAAATGAAACTAATTCCCCTTCAAATAAGAACAATGACAAGTCTTGAGGCATCTTGGAATTTCTCCTTCTCCAAAGTTCCAATTTTTGCCAGAGGTTTCGTAAAATCGCAGATAGAGAAGGTGACGAAGGATGCGCTGGAGAAGATAGCACTTGAAGCTGAAGGGAAGAAGCTTTCGAATAAGGTAGTACTTGTTTCATCTTCAAAGTAGAGAATTGGAGGCATTCTTAACATGAATTCAAATCGCGAATTTAGGCGCCACGGGCAATTCTGGATCTTGATCCCAATAATGTTCTTTGGGCTAATATTATCTATCTTTTCGATTGCGTACTTCCTTAGGCCATTCCCTATTGGCATCTATCCGCCATTTTACTACTTTCCATGGTGGATAATCTTTCCACTGTTCTTCTTCGGACTGTTTTTCTTCGGCTTCAGATGGTGTGGATGCGGTTACCGGTGGGGTTCAAGAGGCTACTACGTCCACGACACTACTCTGGAAGTCTTGAGGGAGAGATTCGCACGCGGAGAAACTACAAAAGAACAGTACGACCAAATGCGAAGAGATCTGGAGGCCTCCTCACAATGAGCAAGCTTCTTTCCAATTTGTTCAGGATCACGTCGATCATAGTCTTCGTCCAGCTGCTTCTAGGCGGCCTACTCACTTTCGATTTCAGCACGCCAACAATACACATCGTAGTAGGGTTTATCGTCTTTGCCTTGGCAATTGCTACAATGCTCGTAGCTCTGAGATCAAAGATGCAGCAAGAAAGAGTTCTAAGATTCATGTCTGTAGGGCTGGTTACACTGATGGTAGTTCAAATCATCCTGGGTTTTGAAACGCTTGAGAGTGGAAGTCAGTTATTTGCGTTGATCCACTTTGCTGTCGCTCTCGGAATTTACGGAATGTCTACTGCCGGGTCGGTCATGTCTTCATTCCTGGGACGAGCAGTCGGTTTTGGACCTCGGGCAAACGCAAGTGAGGTACAAGGACAATCTTAGGAGGATGGGCGAACTAACTATATGTCAAGAAGAAGATGTCGGAGCAAGGAAGACCTAGGTTGTCGGCTTCCCAGATAATGGAGAATATCTCAAGAGGGATTCCGCTTGGAAGGATCGGCGAACCCGAAGACGTTGCAAATCTTGCTCTCTTTCTTTCATCAGACAAGGCTTCTTTCATAAGCGGATCCGTGGTTGTGATAGATGGAGGGCAGTGCCTCTAGGAGAGCATAAGGGAGATCTTTAGTCAAGCTTGCCACGCATCATCAACAGGTTGGGTATATCGTGCAATTGATATCAATAGAATCTGATAACGGTACCTTGTTGCAGTTAACTCCTTGAGACGGCCATCCACGTGGGTTTGATGCAGGATTATTTCACTCGAATTTAAGTTGTAAAAACAACAGCTTGATCACAATCCACGCATTTCGATCTTTGTCTCAACTGGAGCTCTCCTTGAACTCTCGGGAACCTTTTCCGCGTACCCGAGATACACCAGACCAATCAACAACTCATTCTTGGACATCTTGAGGAATTCCCTGACTTCGTCGGAGTAAGAAGAGCTTCCGGTCTTTATCATCGTGCCAAGACCAAGTGAATGCGCCGCGAGGAGCATATTCTGAAGAGCTGCTCCGCAAGCAACAATCTCTTCCTGTACGTTTGCGTTGTTTCCTATCTTCCTTGGGGAGCAGACAACTGCAATTATCACTGGCGCCCGAAGTGGTTTTGCCCTTTCGAGAGCAATTTTTGAATCAAGCGAAGAATCCTGTGAACTCGTGTTGTTTCTCTTCACAAATGCGGCCATCGCCTCTCCTAATCGCTTTCGTTCCTCGCCAGCAATGACAACAAATCTCCAGGGTTCGGTCAGATGATGATTTGGAGCCCATGTTCCAGCTTCAAGAATCTTGATTACATCATTCTTCTCTGGAACAGCATCAGTTTTGATGTTAATCGCACTTCTTCTGGCTTTGATTGCTTCGAGCACTGGATTCATAGATCTAAACAACCTTCAGTAGGCGTCACAGAAGACAAAGTAAGTGACATCTAAATACAATTTGCAAGCCTGTTCTTACGAACAGTGCGAGTTGTGAAAACCTAACTTGTACTCAAATTCTTCTAGACGGGAACCGCCGAAACATCATGTGTTGAAGTCACTTTTCTTGGCCATTCGCATCGTGCCGTACTACGCTCGAAGCGCACTTATAGTGTGCTGTATTACACTCGCATCTATCCGGATTGTTTGGCAAGGGTAGATATTCAAAGATCGTTGAGACAAAATGAGCAAGGTAGAACTACGCAGGAGTGCCCGGGAGGCAAGGCGCGCACTGGCTTTTCAGACGGTTCTTGCGTTGAGTGAAGAGATCGAGCGAAAGCTTGAGAGCCTCAATGAATTCAAACAATCCAAAGTGATCGCAACTTATGTATCCATGATCGACGAGGTTCAAACTGAGCGTATCATTGGAACTACCCTAAACTCTCACAAGAGAGTGCTAGTACCTATCGTAGACTCGCGCAACAAAAAACTCATTTTCTCAGAGATTTATGATATTTCTGAACTTGCAGTTGGGCATTTCCACATCCGGGAACCTAGACCAGAGTTCGTTCGTCCCGTCGATCTGAGTGAGGCGGAAGTCATTGTGGTACCCATTGTAGCTTGGGATGAGAGAGGCTTCCGCATAGGCAATGGCGGCGGCTATTTCGACAAGGCGCTCGCTCCTCTGAAAGGGAACCTGACAGTTGGTCTCGCATTTGAAGCTCAGAAAGTAAATAGAGTTCCAGAAGAGAACTTTGATATTCCATTGAAGATGATAATAACGGAGAGAAGGATTTTGAGGTTCAAAAAGAATTGAGAGAGACACTATTGCTCTGTTAGGGCCTCGCGATTTCTCTACTCATTCCCCGCAAGATAATAAGTCGGTAGCGATTCGCTCTAATCCGTTGCCTCTCTATCAATGCTTGTTCTCATTTTCTCTCTCAATGCGATTGCCTCATCCGACTCCATCGTGGTTTCATCGATCTTGACATCAGGCCTAATCACATCGTCTGCAAAGACGTCTCCTTCAGTGTGGGGCGCAAGATGGACGTGCAGATGTGGTATACGGCCGCCATAAATGTACACGTACACAAGTTTTGCATCAGTAGAGTTTTTGATAGCTCTTGTTGCCCTAGCTAAAATGCTTCCAAACTCTTCGGCTTCAATTCCATCAAGCTCCGTAATGTACGGGATGTGTCTCTTTGGCTCGAGATAGCAGAATCCTCTAACAGCTTTGTAAGTGCTCATGGTGAGCCTCCACCTTTCGTTCGACCAGATCTCGACTCTCTTGAAGGCTTGATCTGCCTCACCGCTGCAAATCGAACACCCGTTTTCCAAAAATAGATCGATTTACACAAACTGGAACTGACGTAAATGTTTGACTTCTTGGGTGAATAGGACTAGGACTGAAATTTCAGTTTCCAGTTGTCAAACCTTGTCATCTCTCTATTGAATTCGCTGCTTGCCTCGTATCTGAAGTAGAGCCAGACAACTAGAGCCAGGACGAGATTGTACGGAAAAAGAAAGGCTGTCAAAAAGAATGCCAGCACGCCAAAGAAGAAGGCAGTATCGCGCTTACTGTCTCGAACTTTGGGAAGAATAGAAGTCATCGCATTGATCAACTCTATCATGATTTCTGGTCTGGACTGGCCTTCAATCTTGGCACGTTCAATGAGCTCATGCAGTTCGGTGTATTTTGATCTTCGACGCCTAGCTATCATGTAGTAAATCAATCCTGAGCAAATGCTTGCAATACCAGCAACTTCGAAGTAGAGTTCCGAGCCATAATGAATGAAGTAGTCGGTTAGCTTGAAAGGCGTTGCATCCGAAGCTATGACTATTAGAAGCGAGCCCAGGAAGACCAACACCCCGCAAAGTATTGCTGTAGCCCAGCGACCTTCCTTCTCGGAACCTGTGAGAAAGGAGTACCACTTTTCGCTGGCGTCAATTACGTCGTCCTTGATTGAAGAGGCACTAGCTATCGACATTGATCTTGACACACTCATGAATTGTAGGCTCGAATATTTTAGATTAGCATGTAATTACCAATTTCGAGAACAAGGATCCGAACCGAGTGCCCGGTTACTTGACCCGAGCAGCTTATCTACACCATGGAGCTGATATCTTGCAGTTCGAGCTCATTGAGATATAGAGAGTTTGCAAAAACAGGATTTAAACTGTCAACCGTTGGCATGGGAACCTACTACGATCCTGCCTGGATAGCGTTCGCAACAATATTAGGAATCCAAAGAGGAAGAGAATCAAAGCTCAAGGCTCTCAACGCTGGCCTGGATTCAGAGATCAATTTCATCGACACCGCAGAGATATACAGATCAGAGAGCATCGTTGCAGACGCAATCGCTGGACGGAAAAGAGATGAGATCTTCATTGCCTCGAAGGTTTGGAGCAACCATCTTTCTCCCGAGGCATTGTTCAAGGCCTGCAAGAAGAGCCTTGAGAGATTGCACACACCATACATCGATCTCTACCAGATACATTTCCCTAACTCGCGTGTCCCTATCAAGGAGAGTATAAGCGCAATGGAAGATCTAGTGGAGAAGGGACTCATTCATTCGATAGGGATAAGCAATTTCTCGTATTCTCAGGTCGTGGAAGCCGTAGAGGCGACAAGTAAGCACGAGATTGCCTCGGTTCAGCTCAACTACAACCTCGCCCATCGCGACATTGAAAAGGACATACTCCCATATTGCGAGAAAGAAAAGATTGCTCTCATTGCATATTATCCGTTAGGGCATGGAAAGCTTGCGCGTGATTTACGCGGAATAAATGAGATTGTCTCGAAACGCTCGAGTAAAGTCTCTCCTTCACAGGTAGCGCTCGGCTGGTTGACGACCCGGAGTCAATGTGTGTTTCCTATTCCCCGCGCGTCTACCGTAAATCATGTGAAGGAAGACGCGCTGGCTGGTGATTTAGAGCTCACGCCAGAAGAAATGGATCTTCTCAATAAGCACTACCCGGAATGATCGCTTTAAGCTTACCAAGGCCGAGCGATACTTTAATCGCAGAATAAGATTCTGGAGTGGTACATAGAGTTATCAATAATGATTCAGACTTATTCGACAAGCGAACTTCTTAATGACAGCGTTAGAAGTTCGGCCAAGCCTAGTAGCCGCGCAAAGATTGGACTACACCCCACTGTTGCCCTAAGACGATAGTTCTATTCCGAGACCCACTCGTTCAAGCAATTCTTTCATCCGTGGATCCATTCTTGCTTTTTCATAAAGTGGAGAATTGACTAAATCGCCAAGGGGAAGAGCGTGAACATCCATGGCGCGATTCATGTATTCAAAGAATTTATCCATGTCTCCGAGCAAATAATAAACTTCGCCAATAGAACCATTTGAAACTGTATCCTGACCAGAAGATTTCTCGATCTTAGAAACTAGGTCGAGCGCCTTCTCTCTATCTCCTTTGTACGCGGAAACGACGGCTCCAAGAATAAGCGTGTATATGGATTCATCTCCTGCGGCAATGCAGAACTTCTCATAGTATTCCGTAGCTTTTGAGAGGTCTTTATTCATCAGATAGTACCAGGTCATACCCGAGTATGAAGTCTGTGGAAACAGTCGTTCCACTGAAGTCAAAAGTCTTAGGGCATCATCGCTTCTCCCCTGTACCAGATATAGTTCTGATAGCATGCCAATGTATTCTTCCTTCAATGGGTCGAGCCTGTGGGCAGTTTCAAAGAGCTTGATGCCTTCTGCAACTTGCCCTGTAACCCACTTCATGTGGCCCAGAGCATGATAAGCGTCCGCAAGGCTAGGGTTCAACTCGACAGCCTTCTTTGCTTCTGCCTCCGCTTCGGCAAACTCATCTAGGCAATATTTGACTCGCGAAAGTGTGGCGTGCGCTTCTGCGAGATCTGGGTCGAGATCCAAGGCACGCAGCACATCCTTCTCAGCCTTTCGCGTTCCATCCACCCATGAAATACGTCCAAATGTCGTCAATGAGAGTTGACACTCTGCTCGTCCAACATATGCACGTGCAAAAGATGGATCGACATCGATTGCCTTGCTCAAAAACTCAAAAGCTTGTTTCACAGAGGATTCGCTCTCTCCATAAAGAAAATTACGCCCCTGCAAAAAGTAGGTGTAAGCAGTCACATCGTGCGTTTCTTCTTGCGATTCGCGAATTTCCTTGCGTATCATAGGAGCCAACTGTGACGAGAAAGAGTCCGCCACTTTCGTCGCGATGTCTGTTTGTATCTCGAAAATATCGTCAAGATTCCTATCGTAGGTTCGGGACCACAAGTGATCTTCGCTCAGAGCATTAACAACCTGCACATTGACACGTATTTTCGACCCCGCTTTTCTGACGCTTCCCTCGACAATTATCCCTGCTCCGAGTTCTCTTCCAATATCTCGGATCTTCTTCTGCTTCTCACCCTTGTAGTTCATCGCTGAGGTCCTAGCAATGACTCGAAGCTCTTTTGCCTGCGAAAGCCGAGAAATCAGCTCCTCCGTCAGTCCATCGGCGAAAAACTCATCTTGAGGATCCGGACTGATGTTGACGAACGGAAGCACTGCAACCCTATTTTTTGGCTGGGCTTCTTCACTTGAACTGTACGACTGATTTGATTCTCCTATCCAGGGCAACAAAACCTTGAACACCTCAATTTCTTCACTGATGTTCTTCAGACGCTTTGAACCCAGACTTTCGAACTTCAAATCTCTGATTTTGTTATGAGCGCTATCGAATATCTGTCTTGAAACAGCTATGCCGCCGGGTTCTGAAAGAGCCTCGATTCGCGAAGCAACATTGACAGCATCGCCATAGACATCCGCCCCCGAATGAATCACATCTCCGAGATGGATTCCAATCCTAAGGGTTATCCTTTCCTTTGGATTGCGAACTGAATTGAAATCATTTAGGGATTCCTGAATTTCAAGCGCACACTTTATAGCTTCAACGGCGCTGCGAAATTCAACAAGAAATGCATCTCCTATAGTCTTAACTTCCTTTCCATTGTGCAAAGCGAGCAGTGGTCTAACGATCTTGCGATGTTCCTCCAATAGAGTGAGTGCCAGATTTTCATCACTCTGTGTAAGCGTCGTATAGCCAACAATGTCAGTGAACATTATCGCCGCAAGATTAACTTCCTTTTCCAAAGACTGAATCCTTTGTAGGCAATTCCTGCATAGAGAGATAAATCAGTTTAGGTTGAATCAAATTAACCACTGAGCCAGAATTATCCAGCGGAGTATGAAAGATCAAAGCGAGTTTGGCAAAGGTCATAGTAATCGGATGCAAGAAGTCAAGTCGAATGTATTTGCTTCTTGAACAAGGCCGCAAGTTTAGTCGACAACACTAGGAAACTCCCTATCGCTAACCAAAGAGTGGTTGTTCGAAGGTTTGCAAAGTCTGAAAAAGAATGCATTTAATCGCCGCTCATCTCCTGTAAGCGAGAAGCGAAATGATCGATGGTTATACTGATGTTGCGGTTGTGGTTTCCGACGCGCAGAAGGCGAAAGAGTGGTACGTCGAGAAGCTCGGATTCAAGGTTGTGCTGGACAAGGGACATGCAATCTGTGTTAGCCCCCGTATGAAGGAGGGAAGTTTCTTTCTGCACTTGTGTGGTGACTGTTTCGCGCCCCTCGAACAGGGGAACACCGGAATTGGATTTACAGCTGATGATTTTGACAATACGTGCAAGGAACTTCAGGAAAAGGGGGTAAGATTTTCACTTCCACCGAAGGATGAGGATGGATACAAGATGGCAAAGTTCCTGGATCTTGATGGCAACGAGTTCTGGCTCTTCGAGAGCAGCAAGGCAAAGGAGGTCGTTGGAGAATGAACATGCACTCGATAGTTGCCAAAGTAGATTGCTGCAACGCACTTTGATTACTTAACTTTCACCGAAGCTTGGAATTCTTGCTAGCTTGGTGCTTCGGTGGCTCGGAACTCGTAGATCTAACAACGACCACAGCACTTCAGAATTCTGAAAATCTTCTAACAAAGGACTCGGTTTCGAATCTGATGGACTATGCCTTTGCACTAGCGTGCAAAAAGTGAGAGGTTGAATTGCGAAAAGTGTTTCATTTTGGTGAGAGCTCTTCCTAATCTGTCAGTCGAGTTACTCTTCGGAACAAATCTCCCTCGAGTAATTCGAATTGAATTCGCGACTGAGGGACTGTCTAGCCTTGGTTCTTGCTAGAAAAACATGAATGCGGTGGGCGGGATTTGAACACCGATCTACTACCAGAGTACTGAATCATGGCAAGCTGGCATCCGGCCGCCACCACTATCTTCGTTCTCAATTGAAGTAAAGCGGGTTTGAGAATTTTAGCGACTTTATTCTTCTTCTAGAAATTTCCTGATTAACCGGCATTGTGCGGCGACGGGAATCTTTCTTCTCACATTCTTCCGAACAATATCTTGTTTTGTTGTCTGGATTCGGAATTTTCTTACCGCATAAATCACATATGTCGTAATTGGGTATCTTACCTGACATTGGGCAAAGAGATTTCTTATCCTTGTCTTTATGTGGTAGGAATAAACCCCTAGACGAAACCATAATCTCCCTATTACATCCTGAACACATTCTGTAGCCTTCGTTCATCATTGAAATCTCATCTCTTCAAATTTTGAATGTCGAATGAAAAACTCGATAGATATATTCCATTCGCTATGGTCATTATTCGACGAAGTGGTCTCTAATTTCAGGGTATTAAACTTCTTCTCGTGGCCCATCGCAATTGCTCCATATATGAAAGATTCATGATCACTTGTCATTGCCATTGTGGTTCGCGACTGAATCCACACCCTTTTTTCCAGACGGCGTGACCAAAAATCTCACCCAAAACGACAAATGCAGTCGATCCGATTTTATCGACAACGACATTTCTCACAGGCGAAGACCGCTGAACATCAATACTCATGACGGAGTTGAGTAGTCTATCGAAATGCGCCGAGACTAATGCTCATAGAATTACTGGGATGCCGGCTCACAGCAGCGAATAATCACGACCAGCTCACTGCCCTTTCCATGCCAGACTTATCAGAGCCCTATTCACCCTCCCTTAAATATCGGTCCGCGTCCGAATACTTCATGGTCGAGTTCACAGTAAATCCAACTAGGCTTGATCCCTACAAGAACTTCAAGTTCCTGATCAAATTCGAAGGACAGACGACGCCAGTCGCCGGTCTTAGCAAAATGTCTCCTCTGAGAAGAACAACTCAAGTCATCAAATATCGCAGCGGCTCCGATCCAAGTACAAGTCGCAAGTCTCCAGGATTGACAGAGTATGACGCAATCACACTAGGGCGTGGAGTGACTCAAGACAGTGACTTTGAGACATGGGCGAACAAGGTGTGGACACTTGGCAACAGTTTGGGATCTGAGGTATCGCTCGCCGACTTTCGAAGGAACATCGTCCTCGATCTCCTCAACGAGGCAGGACAGGTGGTCATGTCGTACAAAATCTATCGCTGTTGGGTATCTGAGTTCCAAGCCCTCCCGGAGCTCGACGCAAATGATACCGAGATTGCAATCCAGTTCATAAGAATCGAAAACGAAGGCTGGGAGAGAGACACTAGCGTCATTGAACCCAAGGAGCCCAGCGTAAGCGTTCCCGGATAAATGGCTCTTACAATGCCGCAACAATCCAGACGGGCCGAACTAGTGCCCAACGTGATAGTAGATTTCGAGGTTGAACAAGGCATGTTGTATGTTTCAATCGAAAACATAGGGAGTCTGCCAGCCTATGAAATCTCCGTGGAGTTTGACAAGAAGATCAGTGGAATCGAGAACGAGAAAGAAATATCCTCGCTCAACCTGTTCAAGGGCATTGAGTTTCTTCCGCCGGGGAAGAAGATTCGCGCCTTCATTGACAGCTTTCCATCTTATGTTGTCAGAAAGCAGCCGATGATGATTCGAACAACGATCACCTACTCCGGAAAAAATAGGCGCAAGTTCGTTGAATCAATTAGGCACAATCTCTCAATCTACAAGGACCTTCCAGACGTCAGGTGATTGGTAGATTCGTACTGATATCAAATTCAGTTAATCAAACCATTTGTTCGCGCGATACCCTGCAACTGCAATATAGAATGTAGCCGATCAGGAGCTCTGTTTTCAAAGCTGAAAACCGTATCCTAGCATTAAATAGCAGCTCGTCGTAATTAGCACAGACGAGAATTGTATGTCTGGCTTAGATATCTGATCGCCTTGGCAGTTGGCTTTCACGGGCTTGTGTACCTCATTTCCCCTTTCTGGTTGAAGTTTCAAGAATGGAAGGGCATCTCGTTACTACTGGGGCGCACTCTCAGTAGCCAATCACTGAAAATGCTCTCGGCAGGACTCTGGGTTGTCGCCGGTATAGCTTTCCTAGGCGCGGCACTGACTATAGGTCTCGCTCCATTGATTCCAGGCTGGTGGAGATCAATCGCCATTGTCGGCGGCCTGGTTGGAGCCTTGAGTTTTGCAGTTTTCTGGGATGGTCAATTAGGTCAGTTCACGGATCAGGGCGGTATCGGAATGATCATCAGCTTGGTCATTGTAGTAGGCGCTCTTGTTTTTGCACATGCATTCGGTTAGTTGGAGCGACGATCGGAAGGAAGAGATCCGCAGTCAAGTCGGAGCATTTTCAGCGAGTATTGCACATTGGATTTAAGATTAGTTCTATATCGCTTGATGATGGTTTTCATTGCACCAAATTTGCGTTTTGGCTCACTAGTAAGGCGCAACGTCGCGAGGCAGGATTCAAACCCCGATTTACTAGAGTCCAGCACTGTCGTAATCCAATCTCTACTTTTCCGAATTTACAACCGAATGCGACAGATTAGTTATGGCATGAGCTAATCGCCACGTACTTCGAATCTGCTTTGGTTCCACAACCTGTACTGAATTTATCCTCTGGAGTCTCCGCAGGAATTTGAACTGTTGCAGGACCTAGAGATCTGCTCAACATCGTTGTTCTCTCATTCATGATTGCAGACTCCAGAGGTTGTTCTTGTGCCGATCTCAGAACAAAGAGAATTACTCGATAAGACTTGCCGATTCGAATCTCAGGGCCATTCAAAACGTTCAGATACAAGCATCAGGCGGAGAATGTCTCATGCAGACGCCGTTCAAGATTTGTGAATCGCAACTCTTCAAAGTTGCCCTTGCATACGAAGAGACTATGAAGACACAATTTCAAATTCAAGTTTTGGAAGAGGTGTTGAACTATTTTCAGTGAAAGAACTAGGCTGGCGCTCAAGCAGAACACCATAGTGGGTGTGCCTGTTGAAATCGGCGAAACTATCTTCTCGCAGCTTCGCGTGTCACCATTGGGTCACTTCGCTTGCCTCCCTAGGCTCATACGCCATATCTCTGGTTTTCGTGTGCTAGTTTACGAATGTGGAGAATGAAAGCCCATGTTTCCGATTGAGTCTTTAGGCGGCGACTCTCAAAATAGTCATATTCGTCAGCGAATCTCAAGGTCAGTGATATCTGATCCCTTTCTTCTTTAGAAGATTCTACGACTGTGAAAATGGAATATTTCTTGGCCGACTTTCGCAGGCAACAGTTGGGAGTCTTGGCAATTCTCTGAACATCTCTTTCCCTCGTTTGAAATCTTAAAGAATAAGGGCTAATGCGGAAACGAGGTCAGTTCCCAACATGAAGATCATTTTAGAGGGCAGAGACAGAGCCTTGCGTGCGTGACGAGTATAGGAAAAACAGGATTGCGTAGTACCAGTTGAGCTACAATACACTCACTTTATCTGCAAAAGCTGCAAGGCGACTTGCCGTCACAAAGCAGCATCTAGCCGGCAAGCTACCATCCGAGGCAACAGGTGAACACATCCTATCCATAGTGAGAGATCTCGCGTATGCCCAGTGGGATCCTATCAGCATAGTGGCGCCGTCGCATGTAATCTCCCTATGGAGTAGGCTAGGAGACTTTCAGCTGTCGGATCTGGATAGAATGCTGTGGGAGAAGAAGAAGCTCTTCCTATACTGGACGCCTATCGCTTCAATAGTACTTTCTGAGGACCATTCTCTTTACTATTCACTGATGCGAAGATACCCTGACTCGCTTTCCAGTTCTTGGGGCGCACAGCGAGATAGAGCAAACAAGTTTCTGGCCGAACATAAACCGCTGATGAAGGCGGTGCTTACCGAGCTAAAGAGACGAGGCCCGCTTTCACTAACTCAATTCAGAGATTACGTTCGAACCAAGAGAAGTTCGGACGGATGGACTTCAGGGAACAAGTTGTCGCTAATGCTCTTTCACCTCCTTATGAGCGGAAAGGTGATGATCGTCGGTCACCAAGGAAACCAAAATGTCTGGGACCTTACTGGAGAGTTTCTCCCGAGTTGGGTAGAGAGAAAAGAGCTATCAGAACAAGAAGTGGAGCTCATGGCCGCGCAAAGAGCAATCAAGGCTCTAGGCATGGCTTCTGCCTCTGAGATCAACTATTATTTTGTGCGTGGTCGTTATCAGAACCTTGGACATGCACTGAAACGGCTACAGGATGAGTCCGTTGTACATCGAGTTGTTGTCACAGGGCTGCCTGGTAGAGAGGAGAGATACATCCACGATGATGACATTGCTCTCCTCGAGTCGATGGACACTGATGCGTGGCAGCCACGCTTGTCTCTTCTTGCTCCATTTGACAATCTAATCTATGGCAGAACCAGAACGAGCAGAGTGTTCGGTTTCGACTACGTTCACGAACAATTCCTGCCGAAGAATAAACGAAAATTCGGGACATATGTTCTTCCAATCCTATGGGGCGAACGGCTCGTCGGCAGGATCGATTTACGCTTGGACAAAGAAAACCAGACGCTCGTGATCAACTCAGTACATGCAGAGGAGGATGCCACAACTGACAGGGAGGTCTCTGAGAAGATTGGGGAGACGGTAGACCGCTTGGCCACATTTCTCGGTGCGAAGGAAGTCTTTTACGCAGGTCGCGTCCCGTCGGCCTGGCGAAGCTCTCTTCACTGAATCGCTTGAAAACTGACGCAAGGCTACTACGAATCTCAACAGATCTGATCGGCCGTCAATCACCGCCATGGATTCTGCGTCGCTTACCTTTTTATTTGGTCTATTCGCTTTCCCAAAGCAAATCTGTGAATTGTGGGTTACATGAGGCCGCTCGAGCAACGGGAGAAGGAATCCATCTACAAGTTTTCTAAGGGGACCCTCTTTGCCGCGGGAATCTTTCTTGTCGCTTTTGGATGCTGGTATTTTGTAGCTCAATTGATTGCAGAGCCTCAAAATCTTGGTTATTGGTTTGGCGTCTTCCCTGCTTACTTGGGCGCCATGATGATTCTGTTTGGATTTGCGATGAAGCTCGAGTGGTTCACTGACGCAAGGAGATTTTGGTGAAATCGTTGGCAAGGAGAAAGAACGTTGAATATGGAATATCCGTAGAACCGACCTGGAGGATCGGTTACTCTGTAGAACTCGCCAAGCTTGCAGAGAAACTCGGCTTTTCTAATGTGTGGGTTCCAGACGGCGGGCCTGCTCCTCCTTATAGCGATTCCACTGTAACGCTCGCAGGTATAGCAACTTCAACTACCAGGATCAAATATGGAAGCGCAATACTCAACTTCTTCACAAGAAGTCCAGCGTGGATCGCTTCGAGCTTCCTTGCTCTTTCTGATCTTGGGTCATGGAAGCACAAGACTCTGCAGAGAGCGGTTCTCGGCCTCGGCCTGGGCTCGGCATACAATGTTGCCAAATTCGGAATAAGTAAGAGGAGCGGGATGAACGACCAAATGCGGGAGGCAGTGGAATCTATCAGGGCACTCATGGATGGGAAGCAAGTCACCGCAAGGACAGACTCTTTTGCAATCGAGCAGGTGCAGCTATCAAAGTCGAGAAAAAAGATCCCCATCCATATCGGGGCACACGGACCGAGAGGGTTGAGGCTCGCTGGCGAGATCGCGGACGGTGTCATACTCACCGACAGGATTGCTGGCGACATTGAGGAGAGCATGAAGCATGTTACACTTGGTCTTTCAGACGGCTCTAAAACGAGAAATGATCTTGAAATTACGAATTCCGTTGTCATTTCGGTGGATGAGAACAGAAAAAAGGCAAGGAATGCAGCGCGCACTACCTGCGCTTACCTAGTGGCGTGGATGACAGACGAAAAGGCGCAAGCGCATCAAATAAACACTGAAGCTAAATCCAAGATCGCTTCTTTCATCAATGCTGGCGACGAACCTTCGGCGGCAAAACTTGTAGGTGAAAGAATGCTAGATTTGCTGACGGTTTCGGGAAATGCTGAAGAGTGTATCGAAAAATGCAGGGAGCACCTGGCTCAAGGAATCGACCAGATCGCATTTTGCGAACCCTTTGGTCCGAACCCTGTAAGAAGTATCGAGATGATCGCGAGACAAGTGACAAGAAAGATCTAGAGTCTGAAGTGGGGCCAGCTCTCAAGTAGAGCTCAAGTGCCAATGTGCTCATGCCCGAAATGATAAAGGGCGAAGTGGATGAAACCCTCGCGCATAACTTCGAGAGGAAAGTAATTGAGAAGTATGGCTACAAGAAGAGTTCCATGAAAAAAGCAATCGATTAAACCCAATCAAGGGCAAAAGCAGACTTGCTTTTCTAATGGTGTGAGATTTCATCGAGATGCCATATTCAATGTAGAATGTTGGGAATACATAAAATCAATCTGGTTTCTTCAGCTCAGTATAAAAAAGAGTTGGGGCAATGCCCCAATTTACGCTTTGGTCCTTGCCAGCTCCAGGTACGCTGCGTCGGTCGAAGCTAGCGAGAGACCGATTCCTGATGCTTCATGGTGTCCCGGCTGGAAGAATCCGCTTAGGGTCTGAACCTGAGCTCCATCGCTAACCATTCCAAGATAACCAAGGGTCCAGCTAGCCTCTATCGTTCGGAGGATGCTATAGTGGTCCGCCCACGTGTTGATGACGACATGCTGCGGTGATAGCCTTGAGATTACAATCAGTGGGACCTGTCCACCGCCAAATGCTCCGCCGTTCCAGTTTATTCCAGCTACGTTGACGCCAGCTGGTACTATTGGAGAGTCGGGTCCAGGCGCTGTGAATGTTGCAATCTCCTGAGCTGTTGGGTTTGCATTAGGATACTCTGCTTCATCCCATGTAATGAAGATCACAGAGTTTCCAGTCCACGCCTTTGAGTTCATTATTGCGGTTACCCACTGCTGCAAAAAGTTGTTTCCGTCCTGGATCAGTGCTGTATCATTGGTGTAGGGGCATGTCGCACCATCTCCCGGAGGCTGTCCGTGCATGTCGTTGCATACGTTTGGTGAGATCCAGACAAACTGCGGCACATGGTTTGTTGAAAGGTCGGTCGTGAGTTGTGTCAGCGGCACGACATTGTTTGTCCGAGCAGGGTTGTTTGCAATATCCGTGAAAAGCATGAAGGGATCGTGCTTCTTTGCGTAGAGCGCGTTCGACGGAGTCACAGAGGGGGAAGTGCCATTTGGGAGGTTGTCAGGATACCAGTAGCCACTGAATCCTGCTGAGGGCAGATCTTCCATGTATGCTTTCCAAGAGATGTGATTTGTCTCCAGTTGGTCAACTATGTTTGTGTGATTGAACATTTGTGTTGGGTCGTCGCTGTTCGAGTACCAGTTGTTACCCGAGATGGCCGCCACATAGTTCGGCAGGCTGACGTGTGTGACTCCGTAGTAGTTGTTGTCGTACCCATATGTGTTAATCAAATTGTTGATGTATGGTGCGTTGCTGCTCCCGACTATGCTATCCGTACCATGGTTTTCCATCATGATGTAAAAGACATGAGTGAATGGAAGAGCGCCGCTGGTCTGATTGCTAGCCGAGCTCACTGTGGCGAAGGCCGATCCGCCGAAGGTGTATGCGCCGAGGGCTGCAAGTACTAGTATGCTTACTATTACGAGGTTCTTTACTTTTGTTCCTAGTTTCATTTTCATCTCGCGGGCGCAGAGATCACAATGAATTGGATAATCGTTGCTTATAGAGAGTCGATATTATATTTTGGAAGAAATATCTGAAAATAGGAACTCCTTATGATAATGGCGAAACAGTTTTTGGAAAATGTCGAGATCCCTATGCATGTTATCGACTTTCATGCCCGTAGTAATCCGTACCATTGACTACAATTCGAATCTTCTCTAGCACTCATGAATAGTAAGCGCCCAAACCCGAGCTGAATTAGAGATCTCATAGAGCAACTATGGATCCATATGTACGAAGCTTGGATCCACAAGTGCCATATAACCTAGTTCATCCTCTTTCCAAGATTCAGGATGTTTGGCAGAAACAAAAGCAAGGTCGAATTTGACGCCAGACTTCCTACTCCGACGGAGATTGCCAACACTCCTCAGTCCTTTTCGTACATACACAACTTCAGGGTCCAATTCAAGCAAAACTCCATGCGAGTCATCGCGCACTCTATCGAAGTCTCCGTTAGCGGAGAATCTCCCCAATTACCCCTGACAAACTGGGTTACGTACGAGTTTGACAAACAGATGAGAAAGAAGAGCAACGGCCGAAAAATTAGGGATAGATCTATTCAGACTTCATATCGAATAACAAATATCCAATATGTCAGATCTACTGCGACGAGAATCGAATATCCGAATGTCGTGTCTGCAAAAGAACCCTAAGCCACAGGTTAATCGGCCTCTTGCCAGACACTCAGTTGTAATCATTGCGTCGTATTCTTGCGATCTAGCACCTATTTGACGACGGGACTTGTCTTCCACTCTCTCTTGAAGAGTTCCATCTTCATTCCATACTTTGGGCGCAAAGTGATTCGTGGCAACATCTCGACCTTGTGCCCCTGCACATGCCGCATCGACCAGTTCCTTGAGATAGTAGCCAAAAGCAGGACGCCCTCCATCCAGGCAAAAGGATCACCGACGCAGCTCCTCGATCCACCGCCGAATGGAAAGTAAGCGAATTTAGGCAATTTGACCTCATCTTTCCAGCGGTCGGGATCGAACCTTTCAGGGTCAGGGAAATAGCGGGGATCGTGGTGA
>JAJYUX010000134.1 GCA_021792315.1 archaeon | reverse complement strand
TGAATTCTCCCGCTCCTTTTAGCCATTCCCCGCCATCAATCGTGACGACTTCACCGTTTATGAAGGAAGCGTCGTCAGATATCAGATATGAGGCGAGATTGGAAATTTCTTCCAGTTTTCCGGTTCTTCCGAGCGGCACTCTCTCCTTCAATGCTTCTTCCATCCCTGGTAGTGGAAAGAGATTCTTCTGTGTGGCTGGAGTTGGGAATATCCCTGGTGCGATAGCGACGTGTCTTATTCCATATTTGCCCCATTCAACGGCCAAGGATTTTACTACTGCCAGGACTCCCGCCTTCGCAGCTGCTGATGGTACCACGTACGCTGAACCTGTCCAGGCATAAGGCGTTACAATATCAAGAACAACCCCCTTCTGTTTCGTCTTGATCCATCTCTTTCCCAACTCAAGAGTCATGTAAAGGGTTCCATGGAGAACGATGTTCAGGACAGAGTCTACAGCGTGAGGAGACAGCTTCTCAGTTGGAGATACGAAATTCCCTGCGGCATTGTTCACAAGCACATCGATACGACCGAATTCTGTTTCAAAGTAATCAACGGACTCCTTAATTTGCTCGGGAGACCTTATGTCGCACTTGTGAAAGCCTGCGCGTATACCTTCGGATTCAAATTCCTTGACAGCGTTTTCAAGAACCTCTTCTCTTCTTCCTAGTATGGCAATAGAGGCTCCGAGAAGACCGAATCTCCTGGCCATAGTCTTTCCAATGCCGGTACCTCCTCCAGTGACAAGGATCACCTTCCCTTTTAGAAGATCGCTTTTAAACATCGTATCTGATGTTAATACCTTCAACAAATAAACTCATCCATAGATCATCTACGATTACGTTATCGTTTTGAAATATAACAAGACACTCTAATCAATATGGTTAATCCACCCTTTCGCAAGTTAACAAAATGCACAGAGGACTCCGATTTCAGAGTCACCTCTCTCGGCCGTCTTTTCCATGGTGGACCTTCATGTTAAGATCTTGATACTTCCTCATTGGAATCCTTGCAGTTCCTTGGCTATGGAGGAGTTCATTTCAGTAGATAATGATCGAGTATCTCTAGCTCTGTTTCCCTAGTCCATGCGACGGCCTTCGATAAGCAACTTGGGATTTACGAATCAGACTCATCTCAGCGCATTTTCTATGTCTTCTGTTAAGTCTTCTATGTCTTCGATACCTACTGAAAACCTGATGAGATTGTCTGTTATCCCCATCAGGTCTCTTACGTTCTTCGGTACGCTAGCGTGAGTCATTAGAGATGGAATTTCTATAAGGGACTCCACCCCCCCCAGGCTCTCGCCCAGTGCAATGTATTTGAGATTCCTCAGAAATTCTCTTATTCTCCTCTTATCGAGGTTGAGTGTGAATGAAACTATGCCGCCGTACCCCTTCATCTGTCTCTTTGCTACGTCGTGATTGAAGTGATCTTCTAAACCAGGATAATAGACCCTTTGCACTTCAGTCCTTTTGGCCAGGAATTCCGCGATCTTGATGGCATTCTTCTCGTGTTCTCTCATCCTTATAGAGAGCGTCTTGATTCCTCTCATCGTCATATAGCTGTCGAAGGGGCTTAGGACAGCTCCGACCGCATTCTGATCGAATTTCAGCTTCTCGAACAGCTCGGTGTTGTTGGTGACTACAGCTCCGCCAAGCGAATCGCTGTGTCCACTGATGTACTTCGTTGTGCTGTGAATCACCACGTCGCAACCAAATTTCAGCGGATTCTGGAAATATGGCGTTGCAAAGGTGTTGTCCACAACAAGTACTGAGCCATTTTCGTGTGCGTATTTCGAAATCTTCTCAATATCAATTATCTTTAACAACGGATTTGATGGCGTTTCAATCCAGATCATCTGCTGTCCTCTTCCGACCGATTGGAGAGATTCCGCGCTGGTAAAGTCAACCGTCTTGTATTCAACTCCAAACTTCTTGATAACACTCTCAAAGATTCGCTTCGTTCCCCCATACAGATCGTCCGAAGCCAATATCATATCACCCTTTTTCAGGAGGCTCAGCAGGATAGATGTTTCGGCTGCCAGACCAGAGGCAAATGCCAGTCCGTACTTGGCATCTTCGAGTTGTGCAAGTTTTTTCTCAAGAGCAGCTCTTGTTGGATTCGCAGTTCTGGTGTATTCGTACCCCTTTGTTGGAATTTCAGGATCCCTCCTTGCAAAGGTCGTTGAGAGATGAATTGGGGATACGACTTCGCCATTGCTCTCATAATCGGGTTCTTCACCTACGTGAATTGCTTTGGTAGAGAATCTCATATTTCACTCTCCATGAATCCGTACTCCCTCATCCATTCGTCGTTGTAAATCTTGCTCAAATATCTGTATCCAGAGTCAGGGAATATAACCAGAATGTTCTTGTCGTCAGTGATCTCTGCGACTTTCAGCGCAGCGACCATTGCTGACCCGCTTGAACCACCCGCAAATATCCCCTCCTCCCTTGCAAGTCTTCTTGCCATAATGAAGGACTCTCTGTCATTCACCCTTATTATGTCATCAATTACCGAGAAGTCTACCGCCTTAACGAGATAGTCTTCTCCGATTCCCTCCACTTTGTAGATGTGGGGTTCTGTCATCACGCCTCTCTTGAAATAGTCATAAAAAATGGATCCCTCTGGGTCCACTCCTATGACCCTGATCTCGGGATTCTTCTCTTTAAGATACTTTCCTACACCGGAGATAGTACCTCCAGTGCCTATTCCCGCTACCAGTACGTCCACTTTGCCTTCCATCTGTCTCCATATCTCTGGTCCCGTTGTTTCGTAATGGCATCTGATGTTGTCTGGATTGTTATACTGGTCCGGATAGTATGCGCCCTTTTCCTTCGATATTCTTCTCGCAACGCTGTAGTAGCTCTCCTCAGAATCGTAGGGAACATCCGTCATGGTTACAACGACCTCTGCCCCAAATGCTTTCATCAGATTGATTTTTTCAGAGCTCATCTTGTCTGGAATCGTTATTGTGGTTTTGTAGCCCTTCACCGCGGAAATCATTGCAAGGGCAGCTCCTGTGTTACCGGATGAATTCTCGACGACCTCCTTTCCGATCAATCCTTTCCTCTCTGCTTCATTCAGGATGAAATGAGCCATCCTGTCCTTTATGCTTCCACCTGGGTTAAAGAATTCCAACTTCGCAAAAATATTGGTCCTCCCTTTCGGTAGTTTATTTATCCTGACTATGGGCGTATTGCCTATGATTTCGGTGACATCATTGAAGACTTGCATGAACTGATAAATAGCACTAACATAAATACTGACTCTATACAAAATGCCATAACCATGGCTTTGGCTAGTCCTCAGAAAACGTGTTCCTCGAAAGAACAAAAAGGCGATAAAATTGGCAACCCGACCTACTCTGCAGAAAAAGACAACCCTGCCTGAGTAATTGTATTTAGTTGGAGAGATGTTTTAATTGGGCGAGCGATGAAATAATCATTGTGACTATTACCGGACTAAGATTTAATCGATATGCATAAGATTTATTTCAGAGGGATGATTAACCACCTAGAGAAACAATGTCCAGGTTAAATTTATCTCACAATGAATCGAAGATTCTTAGGGCACTCGAAGAAGATTCCAGAC
>JAJYUX010000133.1 GCA_021792315.1 archaeon | reverse complement strand
AAGACTATGCCAAGATCTTTAGCCTGCCAGCTGTGTGGCAAAGCCTTTACCTGCGAAGGTCCTCTGTCTTTTGGATGCTGGTGCGAACTCGTCAAGACTTCCAAGACAAGCCGATTGGAGCTAAGCAATCTAACGACTGATTGTGTATGTCCTCAATGTCTCCAAACCTTTGCATTAAAATCTTGAAGATCAATCTTTGAGCCGAAATAATTCACAAGCGTAAATCTGGCAAAATAGCTCCATTCTTTACGAACGAAATGGTTAGCTATTCCTTCACAATGTTGCCGCAGACACTTAAAGTTGAATGCTCGGCGACTGCACTTTTATCCAGAGATAAGAGCTCATTTTCAGATTTGGTGCGGTATAATGGATTTGAACTCATGGCACTGGATATGTCGAAACTTCGATTTAAGTTTTGAAATCTGGATCTCTGACCAGATCTGCTAAGAATGCACGGAGGAAAGTTTGATTCACTCCTCGTTGTTGGATTTCTGTAATAGGCGTAGCCGTCCATTAAGGATTGATTCGCCCGTTTACTTTATTTTAGACTGGAAGTATCAAGCGCATTTCTGAAAGCTGCTAGCGATTCGTGATCCGTCAGGTCATAAACGAGATCACCCTTCAATAATTCAAAACTGTCGATCAGATCTACTAGCACCTTGCCGCCTCTTGAGACCATCAGGATCGGTGCAACCTTGTTTAGCGGCCCGTATTTCAGGCCAGAGGACACCTTCACCTCGAATTCAGCTACGTGCCTCGAACGGAGGTTGTCGGTCAGGAACACTCCCGCGACTTCTTTCGATATGCTACTCAGGGCGAGAACCTGTCCCATCAGTTCTTGCACTGGTATGACCGTATCCGCTCCCACCCCCTTCGCAGCCTCAACCAGTTACTTGTCGTTAACTATCGATATCACCCTGATGCGAGGGTTCATCTTCTTTGCTGCCATTACGGCTAGCATGTTGTCCCCGTCATCTTCGAATGTTGAGATTAGAGCCGATGCATGCTCTATCCCGGCTTCCTTGAGACTCTCTGTCACGTGCGTTACAGGTGAAACGATGACCGGAGTTCCTTCGGATTTGAGAGGGCCTACATTGGCACCATCTCTGGCCACTACGACAAAATCACCACCGGTGTTCTTGAGCCCGTTCACGACATACTTGCCTAGGAATGCGTAGCCCATAACTATCGTGTGGTCCTTCATCCTGTGTGCTTTCCTGCTGGCTAGCTCCTCTGTCAAAAGTTCCTTCTTTACGGTTGCGGAGACAGTTCCCTGCACCAAGGAAGCGTCGGAGCCCACGCTGACGATGAACACTACGACGAGAAGTGCCTTCTCTATGTTTGGCATGGACTGAATATTGGGGGCGTAAATGCCGATTGTTGTAATCGTTGAGACCGAACCTAGAAAGGCAGTTAATGGATCCAATCCCTAGTAACTCAGGAAAATCCATGTGCCTGCACCAAACATTGCGAAAAGCAGCAGAACCTGAATCCAAATGTGTTTCAGGATCGAGTAAGGCGCATACAGAGCAAAGTCAAGCCAGTCAGTGAAGCGTACCATTCTAAGGGAATTCGCTCTATTTCTTGAGCGTATTAGGATTTATCAATCATTGCAATCGTCGAGCTTACATGGTTCGTTCTTTGAGTAGACGTGCATTTGTCAAATTCTTGATTGAAACCGAGCTCTGGGCTGTCTTCTCGATTTCTGCTATTCAACTTCAGCCCAAAAATGTCCTCGTAGAATTCCAGCATTCTATCCAGATCTTTGACTCGGAGTGTAGGTGGCCCGATTCGCATTTGATCGGGCGCTTCGAATTTCCGTTGTTCTTCAGACGAGCTTTTAGTGGTGTTCAGTTTTGCATTCATTCCTTTTTGCAGTTTTATAGTCCGATCAATCCATCTATCGATAATGCCCCTGCCCCGAGAACGATCAGTATGATGGCGAGGAGTAGGTACAGAACGTCGACCTCATAGGAGGGCTGGTTTGATGTAACATACGCGCCTTTGATCTTACTCTTTTTCATTGTTATTATCGAAATGAATTGGATTGCGAACAAGAGTGCAACTACTGGAACGATCAATCCAACAACGAGAAACAAGCCGCCAAAGAATTCCAAGATGCTTACGAGTAAGGCTGTTGCGCCTGGAATTCCCATACTTTTCATCCAGTTCACACTCTGCTCGCTCGATTTGAGCTTTGGATAGCCGTGGATCATCAGGGTGCCTCCAACCACCACTCTAAGCAAGAGAGCGAGGTATGGAACATATCCGATGAAGGGTTCCAACAACATAGTATTTGTCATACGATAATCACTTGCCTTTGTCTAGTTAGTAGATATAGTCAAGCATATAAACCAGAACTTACCGTAAAGTAATCTGGTGATATCTGTTACTGTGGTAACGAGATTGAAGCTACGAACGACATTTCCAGCCCACGGAAGTATTTTTGACATAGATGAAGAGAAAGTCAGTGTGAAGGATAGCTGCCCCGCTGTTGCAACTATTCAAAGCATCGGTTCAGAGGCTAAACTGCTTATATTGAGGCATTTACTTCAGGGGCCGAAGCGATTCAACGAACTGCTGAGATATTCAGGAATTAACTCAAAGACTCTCTCGGCCACTCTAAAATCACTAGAACAAAATCGCATAGTGATCAGAGAAGTCGTATCGACGCGACCTTTCACTGTGCAATATTCTCTTTCTCCTTCCGGACAGTCGTTGGGGCCAATCTTTGAAACAATGGGCGAGTGGGGTCGCAAATGGCTCCCCAAGCTCCCCGAAAAATAAAATAAAGAGATATCCTGGGCGTAAGATCACAGCAATTCCAAATCTTCTCGTAAAGAAAAAGAGGTACTATGCCCCTTGTCTCATAACGTCCTTCAACCTTCCGAACGGACGATTGCTAGAGCGACGAAAGAATCATACCGACTTGAGAACAGCCCTTCAGCTTATAATTTTCGACAGCGCGTTCTTTCTTACAACTAAACCAAAGACAGGCACTTGCGTTCTTCGGTTGATTGGAGATGAAATTCATTAGACATCAACAGATAAGGAAGCAGAACCATTTTCTGTAAATGCTCGCAAAAGTTCAGGACAGTTAAATGTACCATAATTGACCAGTCTGCGTACTCAGGAATTTAGGTTTGTTTGCTACTGGACATGCAATCCTATCTCCCGCGCGTCCGACACTCTACGCATACAATGTCTGCGATCTGGAAAGAAATAGCTCTGAAAAGAATGAAATGCCCTCTCTCTTGTAGACACGCCTGACAATATCTCTCTCGGTTATGATACCCAAGAGACCCCTGCTGTCCGCGACTGCGAAACCTCCCGTGCCGAACTCCCTCATCAAGTAGGATGCCGTTCCGCAGTCTTCGTTTGGGTCGATTACCGGCATGCGTGAGATCATAATCGATCTTGCGGGCTGCTTGCACGCTACTTGAATGCCGACCTTGGGACTGTTGTAGGCAAGGCAGCTCTCGAGGAGGCTCAGGCGACGCTCAAGAGGGCGAAGGAGACCAAGTCCCGCGAAATCGCGGCGGCCCAGGTCGCCCTCGACGAGACGCAGTCGCGCCTCGACCAGGTGGAGGAAAA
>JAJYUX010000027.1 GCA_021792315.1 archaeon | reverse complement strand
CATTTGGAGCCTGCTGCGTTTCTGAAAAGCATCACCAGAATGATGAAAGCGCTTCTTTGGAATTGGTTTCTCCGGATCTATTGCGAAGGCCCAAGAATGATCTCTCGATTTTCCTTTTCATTGCAGACGGCGAGATATAAAGATGGTTAGGAATTTCTGGCACAGACTGCAAATCCATAAACCGAGAATGGCAAGTCTTTAAATGATCGCATCGTGGTTGAGTGCGCTTTCCAGAAGGAGTACGTTTAGCTCAGTACTGCGCAAGCGAAAGGAGGATTCTTATTCCTGATTGTGTATACGCTTGGGAAGTATTTCTTTCCGAATTGTGAGTACGCATTGGGTCATGAGAAGTCTGCCAAAGACTCACTCGCGAACTGGCGAAAAAACTCACGCGCGACCAAAGTGGGCCTTGAATCCTTTCTCAATCCGTCCATCGGAACAATCCTCGTCAAGGGCGAACCGGGTACAGGAAAGACGCTGCTTGGACTGGAACTCCTGAGGGTTCTTTCAACTCTTTGGGACACCGCTGCTGGATTTTTCCTCACCGTGTCCCGACAACTTGATAGAGCCGGTAAGAATGTGAGAACACCTGAGTTTTTACTGACATCGGTGAGACCGTCGATTCCTGCCGTGCTCTTGAGTCCGGTCTCGAAGAAGCACTTCAGGTAGTTGGACAAAATTGGTGGGGGGCAGTTTGTTCGATCTTCTTCGCGCCAGGATTGCCTCCGAAGAGGACCGTGTCGTCTCTCTGATAATCTGTGAGCCACGAGAATGCAAAATTAAGGGGAAACAGCGAGTTGCCTAACGATGGCGCAGTTGTACTTTTTCGGGAGCTCCTTCACAAGCTCTAATATTTCAGAAGCTCTAAAGATGTCTGTTTTGACTTATTTTGGGCCGCCACCGACTCTCTCCAACTCGTCTTCAGCCTCCTCGTACTGAGAACTAAGATCTTCTCCAATCGGGCGGACGCCCTGAGAGGGTCGGCCAGATCCCTTTCGGTCCTTGGTCTCTTTTTCCTTCGTTGCCTCTTGCTTTCGATCAGCCTTGTCAATTTTGGCGGCGAGCTTTGATTCGTGCCGCTTGTTTTTCATAGGGTAGATCAGAACTCTCCTGAACAGATAACCTCACGAGCTGTAAAATCCTTTTCGGCAAGCCCTCTTGGTGAGATCGCGCTACAGTATGCTGAAGAGGAAGTATTGAGGCCAGGAGTTTTAGGAATCGTTTGAAGATTTGGGTACTGTTCCATCCTTGGGTGGTCCACGGTCACATGCTCCTCGTCACCACCAGTCAACGGAACAGAGCACTTTTTCCAAAACTTAAATCCGACCCAGTCGATCCTATGGATTCGTGACTGGGAATGAAAACACCCAAGTTTGAAGAAAAATTGAGAGCTATCAGCCAGCAGTCAAGGGGGCCCAGTCCGATCTTCGGCACGAGCCCCACCGGGCCCGCTCCCTTCTTAGTATAAGACCATTAATTGAGCGCAGTTTACATTACATTGATTGAAGAATTTGGCCAAAGTGAGCAGAAAGGATTCTCTGCTTCAAAATGCAGACATGAAGAGTTAGTACGACAACGTTGCCCGGGGCAGCAGACCCATTATATCAAAATCCATGTAACGGAGCGCGTTATAATAGTAGTCAGCAACATCATACTTTCACGAACATATTAGCTCGATGCGGTCAGGCTCCACAGTCCCGTCGAACAAAGCAGCTGTCCTTTCGTTACTCGTTTCTACAAAGCTTAATCTGGACGCGAAGCCAAAATGAGATGATTCTAGCTTTTAATGATTGAGCAGGTCCTATTCCGCTCATAATTTCAGATTATTCGTAGAATTCCAAAGCTAATTCGTCCCGCACTCTCTTCCTGCTATGAATCCGTAACAGAGCGCCGAAAGCAAGCCATTCCCTGTAAGATAACCGGTTGCACCACTGCCGGAAATGCCAGCCGCAGCTCCTCCACCCGCATATAGATTTGATATCACAGATCCATCATTTTTCAAAACTTGGGTATGCTTGTTTACCCGCAATCCACCTTGAGTGTGAAAGAGAGCTGGCGTCACTTTCACAACATACAAAGGCGAAGACAATTTCTTGAAGTTCGTTCGCCCGAATTCATCTGTGTTCGAACCCGCAGCTTTGCTGTATTGTGATAAGGTGTCGCCCAGAGCCGTTTCATTAATACTGAACTTGGTCGAGACGCCTGCAGCATTCCCACATCTAACTACTCCTCCGAGAGATACTGTCTGCCTGTACTCTTCGAATTCCTTGAGCATGTGTTGATGTATCTCTTCATCGTATATCTCGAATCCCTGTTGAGAGGGCTGCTGAACCAGGAGCTCGGCAAAGGAAGAATAACTCATGGTCTCATTGCCAAATCTTCTTCCGTTGACATTTACCATGATGCCCCCAGTCAACATTGTAACCCAGTTGACAAGTGTTCCCACAGAAGAAACAGCCGAGTGGGCCTGATATGAATCCATGTAAGTTAAATCGGCTCCGAGCTTCTCTCCCCAAATTATTGCCTCGCCGGTGTGGGTGCTGCTGCCCCAATAAGCCATTTGAGTGACGAGGGGAATGTATTTCTTCTTAAGCTCGGGATTCGCCCCAAAGCCAGAGGTCGCAAGAATTGTATTTTTGGCGTAGATCTTCTCTGTTAGATTACCGGCACGGACTTCGGCGCCCTTCACAACACCATGCTCTACCATGAGGTCAGTCGCCGACCTTTCGCATAGAACGAAGACATTTGGAAGTTTCTGAATTTCTTTGGCCAGAATCCCGATCAAATCACTACCAGTTCGATTCGGAGTCGTGTGCATCCTGAACCTGGAATGTCCAGTGTAATTGAAATCAAGTATCAAACTGATTGGAACATTGCATTCATCGCACAACCATTCAACCAACTCTTTGCTTGTGTCACAGAGCGTCTTTGCTTGATTTATGTCACATATTCCGCCATTTTGTCTTAGAATATCCTGAAGCATTATCTCAGAAGAGTCGTCAACTCCCTTCTCAGACTGGAATCTTGTGCCCGCAGCTGGGACAATGGCAGACGTAGACATAGTATGGCCCCCCAATTTGGCGGATTTTTCGATCAATGCTACAGTGCGGCCGAGTCTGCCGGCAGCGATTGCTGATACCAACCCGCATCCGCCCCCGCCGATGACAAGTACATCCACGGTTGATTCGAGATTCAATTAACCAATCAGTAATCCTATTCCAGCACGCTGAAAAATGTTCAGGGGGTTGACGGGCACTTTGACTATCTTTTCCAAACTGTAATCAGTATTGTAATGTCCCGAATCTCCCCGCTCTCTTGGGTCTCATCCAAGTACTGCTACTAATCTATTGTGGGCGTGATATGGAATTTCCTAAATCACAAGGCCCTTCTCAAGAGGCATGTCCAAGGGCGAGTACTTTTCTGTCCTGCTGGGCCAAGCATCACTCCTTTCGAGGCGTACATCAAGTACAGAGGGTCGCTTGGAATCAAAGGCTCTTTGGAGGGCCGGCCGAATGTCGGAAGGCTCCGTTACGAGTTGCCCGTAACACCCTACGGATTCGGCAAATTTGTCATACCTTGTTTCCTCAGGGAGCCAGGAGACGAGTGACTTTGCGTACTTCTCACCCATAACCTTCAACAATATGTTGTGGTCGGACGCCCACGAATGGTTGTTCCCGATGACCACGACGATGGGAATGCCGTACCTGCTGGCGGTTTCCATCTCGAAGGCGTTGAAGCCAAAACTTCCGTCGCTAGTCATTAGCAGCACTCTACTATCAGGTCTAGCCAGCTTCACCCCTATCGCCAGCGCCACTCCAGTTCCCATGTTTCCCCAATTGCTAGGGCCATTGATGATGTGTCTAGGAAGACGAGCTTGGAGATACACGCGACCCAGAGCAGCGACATCAGAACCATCTGTAATTACATAGGTCTCACCATCAACAAAATCTCTGATTTCAGTTACGAGTCTTGCTGCCTTGATGGGTCTGGCGTCAGAACTCCCAATTTCGGTAAAGACCCTCTGATAAGCTTCCCGCTCTTTCGTAACATGAGCTAGCCATTCTTGTTTTTCGTGGAATGAAGAGTTCGCCAGACTCAACATTTGTTACAAGAAGGTTTTTGGATCTGAAGCTATACCCAGGTCGAAGATTCCACTCTTGCCAATCTCCGCCGGATCTAGATTCACCTGGATTAGCTTCGCGTCGCTTGAGGGCGATGGAAATGCCGACAACGCATCAAAGACGCAGCCCAAGGCTAGAACGACATCTGCCTGTGGTACTATTCTTGTCGGTAGCGAAGGTCTGTTGAAAATTGATACACCTGCAAACAATGAGTCGTCCTCGGGCAGGTACCCTTGAGACAGACCTGATTTCGTCACTACCGGAATTCTTGCGAGTCGGGCAAAGTCTCTGAGCTCTGGCCAAGCATGAGCCAGATGAACCCCATCACCGACAAGAATCACGGGTCTCTTTGCTTCGGTCAGAGCATCAAGGACTCGTCTAACACTACCAGTGTCGGCTTCTGGTCTGTTGAGCGGCCTGTAGCGCTTAGGATTAAGAGGGAGATCTAACTCACATTCGCCAAAAAGTGCAGATCGGGAGACCTCAAGGATCACAGGCCCTTTTCGACCCACCGTGGCATGTCTGAATGCCGATCTAACGTAACTGGCTATATCCTGGGCTTCACCACAGAAACCCACCCACTTTAGTAAGTTTGAGAACATCGCCTTGGGATCAAACCTCCGCAATTCACTCCCGCGTACTGTAGATACTCCGCTCTCACTCTGCGTGCATATCGCAATTAAGGGGCTACCTTCGTTGTGGGCCCCCATGAGTGCGGAAGCCATATTCACAATTCCAGCACCGCCAATTACGGCACACACCGCAGGTTCTCCCGTCGTACGCGCCCAACCATCTGCAACATAACCCGCTGCTTGCTCGTGTCTCACGCCTATTATTTCAATCCCGTTATCGATGCAGGCCTTATACAGAGGAGCATAGGTCGCAACGGGCAAGGTGATCAGATATTTCGCTCCCTCGTCTTTCAACACATTTGCGATCGCTGCCCCTCCCAAGATTTTTGACATTGCACCGTTAACATAATGGTTGAATTAAAAACATTGTTTTGATAGAATTATGACATTGCTTGGTACGATCGTAACACGACGCATGAAGGCGTCAAAACATCTTCCTTTGCCTAGACAGGAATTACGATAGCGGGAATGCAAGCGTTCCTATCTTGGGATACGAGTCTCCTGAAGAAATGGACTGATGTCTTCTGGCCGCACAATCATCGGAGTACTAATCGTTGATCGAGTGGGTGGAGACGAGTTCAAGCGAACGAAGCATTTTGGTTTGAATTAATGCTTATATATTAGGGAGCCTCGCGTACGTGAGGCTTCAATGTACTCTTCCAAAAGTCGAAATGGCATCTCAACGAGCGTTGTTATAACGGCTATTGTAATTATTGTGGTTGTAGTAATTGCAGGCGTTTATGTCGCTTTCAGTACTGTGCACTCTTCAACATCAAAAACCACAACAACCGCTACATCAAATGCCACGACATCGGCTGCAAACACAGAGTCGTCAATCCAGTCCAGTTCGACTCAGACTTCGACTACGTCATTGATAGGAGAAAATATAACGATCGAACTCCCGAGTCCGAGCGGTAACCTTGATCCTTTCGAGTCCATCGATAATAGATGGCCTCAATCAATGATATATGAAACTCCGTTCGCATTTAACGGGACGTCCAACATTCCCATCCCGTGGTTGGCAACAGGTTACACAATGTCTTCCAATGGTCAGGTTTGGACAATTACACTACGACAAGGGATATCATTCTCGGACGGGACTCCTTTCAACGCGACTGCTATCAAGCTGGGAATTGACAACTTGATTATTTCCGACAGCGGTCCATCGAGTAACACTTTTGCTTCGTTCATCCGTGGAGGGACTGCGTTCCTGAGATCTAACATGAATGCGGCAAATGTAAGTCAATTCGAGAATAATGACGGAATCTCTGTGTTAAGCACATACCAGGTCCAATTCAATTTGTCATCGCCTCAGGTCAGTTTTCTCAGTTACCTCAGCCTTCCTTATTACGGATTTTATATTTCCCCAACTGCTCTAGCCAACAACGGCGGAATAGTACCAAAGTCCGGAAGCACTTGGCTCGAATCACATAGTGATGGAACCGGTCCATATGTGTTGTCGTCTTACAATTCGGCAACTGGAACGGTGGTGCTGAGAGCTAATACTCATTGGTGGGCCTCCAGTGCTTTCGGACTGAAGCAACAATTCCATCAAATAACTTTCAACGTGGTATCAAATATTGCCACCGAAGAGCTTGATATGAGAACGGGTAGGGCAGACTTCATTGCTCTCCCCACAACCTCCCTCTACGACTTTGCTAACAGAACAACATGGCTCACGAATTCGAGTCTGGTTTCTGCGGTTGAAGGAACAAGTGTGTGGGGTCCGTATATTGTTGCTACTAATTACGTTTTTGCCCTAAATTCTGGAATACATCTTTCTAGTGGAAGTGTGGCGGCTGTCCAGCCTTTCCAGAATCAGTATATGGTTGATGCTTTCAACTACGCTTGGAACGAGACCAATTACATTCAAAACGATCTGTCCGGACTGGGCGTTGCAAACCCTAGCATTATGCTTCAAGGCCAATTGGGTTACACGACTTTCTCCTCATATTATCCCTACAACCTCACTCTTGCAAAACAGGACATAGTCAAAGCTTGCCTCAGCCTTGGCTGCAGCGCTTCAAACCCATTGCAGATAACATTGGTGGGATATAACGACCAAGATGCAGAGGCTGCGGGCGCTCTCCTTGCTTCAAATATTAATTCATTGCAGGCAGGTGTCAATGTTGTCTTCGAACCATCACCAACACCCACCTCTGTATTCTTGAGCAAAACATGGGGAATATTCATAGGTGAGCTCGGTAGCTCCCCTGCAGATCCTTTGGCGATTCCACTACAGACGCTCGGAACTCCTAGCGGGCTATGGGGCGCCTTCAGCGATTTCACCAATTCAACCGTCATAAGCATGATCAATCAGGCAGCAACCATGGTCAATCAATCTCAAAGGGAGCTTCTGTACCAGCAGATTGACCAAGCTATGGCTCAAACCGGTCACTACATCAAGGTGGCGCAGTTTGAAGAAGTGTATGTGACTTCATCGAGGATAGCAATGACTTCATTCAACGAGTGGACGAGCGTGCAGGGATATCCGTCTATCTTTGCGCTCGTTGCAGCATGATGGATTGGATCCGTGTATTCAAAGGCGTTCTATTGACAAGAAGCATAGTACACACGGTTTTGAACCCATTTTGGTTCAAATCCCACCTGGCCCGCTCAAACCCTCTATATTGATGCTCAGGATCACTAAAGATCAAGGCAGGTATTTTTGGTGAACCTTGTCTGGGGGTTGCTTTTGAAGATTAGAGTCAGTTATTTGCCCAAGTGATACATTCTACGAACCATATTCTCAAACGCCGATTGAGGTAAAATCCTCTTCGCGACGAGTCCGTACTTCTCTCTGCCAACGGCATAATGGAGCTTTGGTTTCTCACTTTCGATGATCTTCATTACGGTTTTGGCGACAAGTATCGGATCCTGGCCACTCTGCTCCTGCTTTGAAATAGTTTTTCCGACGCTATTTCTAACCCGATCATAATCGGAAATTGATGCCGCTATCTCCACAGCCGCCTTGCCAATGTTGGTCTTGAAAAAGCCAGGTTCGACAATGGAAACTTTGATTCCCAATGACTTTAGTTCATGCCGGAGAGACTCCGTAAGACCTTCCAACGCGAATTTAGAGGCAGCATAGTAGCCTTGGAATGGAAGCGCAACGTGACCGGCCAGCGACCCTATGTTAATGATGATTCCGCCCCCTTGCCTGCGCATTGTCGGGAGTACAGCTCTTATCAGCCTCAAAATTCCGAATAGATTTGTCTCAAATTGACTCTTTGCTTCCTCAAGTGATGCTTCCTCCACGGCCCCATGTAGCACGAAACCAGCGTTGTTCACCAAGACATCCAGTCTGTCATCAGTTTCATGGAATAGTTTCCTGATGCAGGAGTTGACGGACTGATCAGAGTTCACGTCAAGCTCAAGCATCTCTACGGCAGGTGGTAAGTACCTCGCTTTCGAAGGATCTCGCGTCGTTCCGAAGACTCTGTAACCAAATTCCGACAGAAGTTTCGCCGTTGCGAAACCTAGTCCAGATGAAGCGCCGCTAATCAGTACGGTTTTTCTGCTGTAGGTAGATCCGCTTAGGTGATTATTTTGCTGCAGAACGGGCACCACACGCCTCGCAGACTATGGTCGTGAGTTGCTTTGATTTCTCGAGTCTGGTGTCCGGGCTGCTGCAGACGGGGCAGATGACCCGCTCCTTGAGGTATCTCTGGATCAAAGCGGAAAAGGAATGCTTGTCTGGGCGCCCCATGAAGATAGCTCTGCCGTTCTCGATTGAAGCGTTAATGGCGAGCTGGCTTCTGAAATAGTTCAGAAACTCTGTGGGATCTCGTCTGAGTATCGTTGGAAAATCAATGTAGTTGATCCAGTAGGTTCGCTTTCCCGAGACCATTGTCCTCGGCTCGGGTAGTTTCAACCTATCCTCCGACTGAGTCTGCGACTCGGGCCTCGCGGCACGAATCCTGGCGAGTAGTGCTTTGTAATCCTCAGTTGACTGCTTTGCTTGCGACATTTGGTAATCTTCGGTAAGACCAGGCATATTTGCTTGGCGGTCTAGCCGGTAGGCGGGAGAAGGTATGACCAGGGGATGTGCATCAGTGGGAAAATGATGAGAATTATCGGAAAGACGAACATTGGCAGTATAATCAAGAGCCAGAACACAATAGGAATAAGGTCCTTTATCACCAACTTAACCGGGGTGGAAGCCTTTGCGGCATCCTGCTGAACGGGAGATGCATTGAAGATCATCTGAACAAAATAGGACATTGAAGCGTGCTCCTTTAGCAAGAGTCTCGCTTCGGGCAGCAGAAAAACAATCCATGCGACTACGGCCAACCCTACTATTGCGAACAGCAGTGTAATTACGGCCTGGGTTATCAAATCAAGATTCCCTCTTGAAGGGCATTAGAAAAAGTTTCTCCGTGTCTATCGAGCAGAGGTGACTAATTGGCAGCTAGAACAGAACAAATCGGGTACTAATAACCCTTGTCTGACTTCGATCATTCGAGTACTCAATGAATTGATACGTCAATCATCCAATCAGCTAATCAATCAGCTAATCAATTTAGCCAGAGCTTATATTCAACTTCGTCCTCAAGTATTACTTTGATTGAAAAGCTGTGAGTCATCATGACTGCTCTGACCGCGTACCTTCGAGACAACAAGAGACCTGTTTACCTGATTGCAGGATGTAATTGCCCTAACTGTGAAGAACCATGAAATACAATATTTGTAAAGAATCAATTGCTTCAATGGAAAAAGTCAAGGAAAACAAAGGGTACCCCCCTAGGGAGGGGAGGGGACAGGTAATCTATGGAAGTCAACTCGGGTCCAAGGTACAGGTCTTCTATTCAGGTCTTCTTAGAGCGGAGAATACGTTGCTTCGTCTTGGCAGAGTCAGCTTGACAGTCGTCGAGTCGAGCTTGCGAGATTCAAGAGATGATTTGAGATTTCTTGTCATATCTGGTCAGGCGTCGAATTTTTTAATGATATTGTCTCAACATCTCAGAAATATTTTGGGAATTTCCTGCTCCGATATCAAGGAAATTTGGTTCGATTTGCCGTCGCACAATCAAAACTGATTTAATCGCGCAATTCAGATTTGGACTGGAAAGGATTGTCAAAGCGTGAATCAAGAAGGGTAAGCGAATCTGTCCTAGTATCCAGCCATTTGATGAACCCGCAGGATGCGAACCCACAGGGGAACGTGCACGGTGGTACTATTATGAAGCTCGTAGATGAAACCGCAGGAGCAGTCTCGGCGCTTCACTCGAGAAAGATCTGCGTTACCGCCTCAATAGATCAGATGAACTTCTACGAGCCTGTCTACATTGGAAATCTGCTCGTTCTAAAGGCGAGCGTTAACTACGTCGGAAACACGTCGATGGAAGTCGGCGTCAGAATTGAGGCTAGAAATCTAGTGACGGGAAAGACAACACACACAGGCTCATCATATCTCACCATGGTTGCGCTGGACGAAAAAGGCAGACCCACTGAGGTTCCAGACATTATTCTCGAGACAGACGTTGAGAAGAGGAGGTACTCTGCAGCAAAGGAGAGAAAGGCGAAGCGTCTTGCGGCCGCAGGCAAGAGCTAGCCAGCCAGAAAAGGATATTATTGCCAAATCCATTGTTTCGAGGACACACGTGCTTTTTTTGGAATTCAGATGCTACTTTTGCGACGAGCCCAAGAACGAGGAGCCGTTCTATTTCGGCCTCGCAAATCAGAAGAAAGAGCCGATATGCAAGCGGTGCCACGAGAAGAGCGAAGTCGTTCGAAGACTCAGGGAGAACGGCGAACGGAAACAGAGATAGGCTCCGTGATCTTTCTTATGCAATGCCTCTGAAGCTTGCCCCTCTTCCCATAGTACCAGACCTCGGCAGTCGCATTAAAGTGCCTGGACCAGAGCTCCAGCGTTACAATGTCTTCCTTTTTCATCCGAGAGGAACCGCTCTTCACTTGAATCAGGAGAACGTTACCATCCCTTGCAGCAAAGACGTCAACCGGCCCATGCGACATGGCGCTCCTGCTGCAGACCCAGCCCTCCTTGCGAAGGAGGTTCATCGTCTGGTACTCTCGGCTCCTACCTCTCGTGTAGTTTGTCGTCCAGAGAACACCGCTTCTGTATCGTCACTCGTCTGCGTCGTCTTCCGATTGAGCCGGTGGTCTCGAATCAGCCTCTGCCTCAAGTCTTTCTGCCGAATCAAGCTCAAAGCGGTATATGCCATCCATCACCACATTGAACTTTTCCTTGAGGTACTTCGTAACCTTTTCCGAGAGAGTAGCCTTGAAGGCGCGGAACTTGAACATGTAAACCAGTCCAAGCTCGAGCGAATCGGCGTTGAATTTCTCGGGCAGTTCAAGAGTAGCGATGTATCTCCCCTCAGGAAGCTTCTCGTAAAACTGTGCATCAATCTTTCTAGCTTCCTTGTTGATGTCAAGGATGTATCCAGAGCCCTCCCATTCCTCGCCAGTGCCGAATTTCGCGTCCCTAATTTCTTCCGCGACCCACTTTGGCAAGTTCTCAGACAAAGACTCTGACACCACGCTAATATTGAAACGATAACTCTCGAATGAATCAGCGGCTAATTAAAATTGTTGTAGATGGAGATCCGTGTCTCGCAAGTCTCAAGAAGATCAAAAGAGTGAAAAGGGCATGCGAAACCGGAAAGAGTGTATGAACTTGTCAAACCTAGAAGCGTCTCTCGGCGAGGCAACGAAGAAATTTGACGAGATCGTCAGTAGACGTGAGAAACTGATCAAAGAGTCCAGAGATGTTATCGGTCTGTCGGCGAAAGCAATAGTCAGTGTGCACACATCAAATTTCAGCGAAGCAAAAAGACTGAAGGCTGAGGCGAGGGCAAAGCTGGACGAGCTCCAAAAGGTGGCTGGATCTGATCTAACAAAACATCTCCAGACTCCGGAACAAGAATATGTGGAGTGCTCGCTGCTTCTAGCCGTAAGATCTGATCTGAGAATACCGTCCAGAAAGCAACTCGGCGTATCACATCTTTCTTTCATTCTGGGACTGCTTGACGCTATCGGCGAATTGAAAAGATCTGTCTACGATTCCATACGGGAGAACAACTTTGATAATGCCCGTAATTTCTTTAATTGCATGGAAGAGCTGTATCTGCTTCTTTCTCCATTCGCGGTATACGACAATGTTGCGCCGGGCGTGAAAAGGAAACTGGACGTTGGAAGAGCTTTGATCGAGGACACGCGTGCCACAATTACAGAAGAAGCGAGAAGGCGGGATTTTATCCAAGCTGTAAACAAACTCTCAGAAAGACTCGGCGAGGGACATAGTTGAGTGACTCGAAGAAGGCCGGACTGCCAAAGATAAAGGCAGCCTACTTACCAACTCTTCTGGACCTTCTTATTCAAGGAGCTAAGGACAAGCCGGTTGCTCTCACCACAACAGAGCTTGCTACGAGGTTGGGCAAGTCCCAGCAACTCGCGTCGAAACACTTGGAGGAAATGGAAAAGGAAGGTTTAATCGAAAGAATGAGGAGTGGTGGAAAGACTTACGTGAAGTTGACGAAGAGAGGTGTCGAAGCTGGAGCGACTCTGCACTCAACTCTTGAACACGTATTTCGAGAAGGAGAAGGGAAACTGGAACTAAAGGGATTCATTTTTTCTGGACTCGGCGAAGGAGCATACTATGTTACGATAAAGGGGTACAGGAAACAATTCCAATCAAAACTTGGATTCGATCCATTTCCCGGAACATTGAATCTTAGACTGACGTCCGCGGTCGACAGAAAAATCAGAAGAGATCTAACAACTGCGAAGGGCATCCACAT
The DNA here is from genome assembly GCA_021792315.1 of archaeon. The sequence continues at coordinate 5,211 of JAJYUX010000027.1, read as the reverse complement.
CGATGGCTTTCAGGACGGCAAGAGGACATATGGCGGGGCGGAATGCTTCAAAGCTTTGTTGAATAGGAAGATTGAAGCTGCAGTGCTTGTAATAGAAAGAACAACTCATGACGATTCTGTTCTGGAGATAATCTCACCGGTTAATGTTCGCGAGGAATTCGAGCTAGCCGAAGGAGATCCAGTAGATGTCACTATTTTCATGAAGAATTCAGTTGCCTCGAAGTAGATTTCCGTTGTCCTTCTTCAGAAGATTGGACGTCTTCACTTCAGGGATAGAGGTCTTCAGTCGAACCACCTTGACCTGAAGGCCACGCTTCAGAAGTTCTTGCTGGATCGATGTTTCATCGTGGATCTGGTCGTAACCAAGGGCGACGATGTCAGGTTTGACGAGCATGGTTGTCTCGTGGATGTCGGTCTCACTTCCCAAAACTGCGGCATCAACAACCCTTAGCGATGAAACTAGTTTCTGTCTCATTTCCTCGTTATGCTCCGGTTCTCTTTTCTTGTTCTTCCTGAAGGTCGAGTCCCGCGCCACAGATACGATCAGAGAATCGCCCAGAGATCTTGCCTGCTCAAGTGTCTCAATGTGTCCAGGGTGAATTATATCGAAAGAGCCACCAACCATCACCACGATTATTTCTTTCCTTCCTGACGGAGTAAGATCGGGTTTGCCTTCTCTGAAGGTAAGCAAGCTGTCTTTGGAAAGTATCTCTAATTCAACAGAGAGACTATCAGTGTCCGTCTCAAGTGAAGTTGCAATGAACTTCAAAGTATCTGAAGTCCTGAAGAATTGGGAAGAGTATATCTTGGAAAGGATTCTCTTCTTTCTTTCATTCAATTCAGGCAAAATAAATGGACCCGCCCACGACTTTCCTAAGACGGGTGAATCTTCGTTTAAATGTATATGCAGAGCATTTCTTTCAAAAGAGCGTTACAGAGTACGTGACGTAGATTCCCGCCATAGCTCCGGCAGCCAGTACCACTAACATTGCGAAATCAGGTTTACTCAATTTCAAGTGATAGAGCGAAGTAGGTCGTTTTGTCGATCCGTAAGCTCTGGAATCCATGGCTTCTGCAAGATCTAAACTTCGATTCAATGCAACTGCGATCAACGGCACCATTACGGGAATGACGTTCCTAATACGACGGAGAATGTTACCTTTGTCGAATTCTAGTCCTCGTGACCTTTGCGCATCCATGATTTGAAGGGCATCGAGCAGAAGAACGGGTATGAATCGTACAGCGATTACGAAGACCATTACAAAGTCCGAAGGAAGGTGTAGCCACTTCATTACGTGTTCGAGTTCGTCCGGAGTGGCGGTCAAGAAGAATAGTGATGTTGAAGATATGACTGCAAACAATCGCATGCCAAACACCACGGCTTGATGGGGAGACGAGGGGGTGAAGAAGAGATTTAGCCCAAAAGCAACCAGTGCTATTACAGCTGTGAACATCATCGCCTTGCCAAATCTCTTTACAATCCTGGCAATGCTCACGGCAGCAAAGACTAACAATACTATGACAGCAAGTTCCTCAATGCTATGACTGATTAGAGCGAGTGAAAATATAATAAGAGATGTTAGTAACCTGACTCGAGGATCCATCTTGTGGATGTACGTGTTTCCTCTCACAAACAAGAACCCCTGAGCGACCCATTGCAATTCGATATCAGACTCACAAGTTAGTTGAACGAATTTCTTTTTCGACCAGACCCTTGGCTTCCTCTGTATCAGCTGGGAACGGTGGATTCCAGCCCATGAGCTTTGAGAACACCACGAGTTGCGGAGGAAGTACACTTCCGCTCGACATCACCGCATCATCCGACAATACATCTTGGCATTTTCCATCAGCTATAATTCTCCCTTCTGACATTACAACGACTCTAGGCTGAAGTGGCCACACAAATTCAATGTCATGAGTCACAATAATTACTGTCTTGCCCTGAGATCGCAATGTGTCAATTATCTGAACCAACTTTGTCTTCTGTTCCGAATCCTGACCAACCGTTGGCTCATCAAGTATGAAGATATCCGGATCCCAAGCAAGAACGAGTGCAATGCATAATCTCTTCTTCTCACCTCCGCTCAACTCCATCGGTGGTCGCTCAGAATATTCAGAAAGCGAAAATGTGTCTAGTGCCAATGCAACTTGCGTATCTATCAAAGGTTCTGCAAAACCAAAATTGCGCAATGCAAACTGTATTTCTTTTTTCACAGTTTGCTCGAAGAGCTGATTGTTAGGATTCTGAAATACGATTCCAACGCGTCTTGATAATTTGGCTGTCGAAGAAAGCTTCGCATTTTCACCGAATACCTTGACCACTCCGTGCGTAGCTTTCAGCAGGCCGTTAATGTGTTTGACCAGAGTAGTTTTTCCCGCACCGTTGCTACCCAGAATCGCTAGAAGCTCACCTCTCCTAATCTCAAGGTTGATATTTCTTAGTGCAGCTGTACCGTTGGGATGGCTAAAATCCACGTTAAGGAAATTCACAATTGAATTTTCCGATAATGGTGTCGATTGACTCATAACTTGGGTGTCATGCACATACATTCAGATACTCGCCTTTTTCATGCGTGTTTGCCCCAAATTGAATTTCAATTCTTGGGGATCTACTGGAATGTTGGCGCCGCCTAGCGAAATTGACTTCGAGAGTCTGACTATCGTTGGTTCGGTTACTCCATGCTTCGAAATATCAGTGGTCGAAAGCACTTCTCGAGGCGTTCCACTTACAGCCAAAGATCCTTCGTCCATAACTATTATTCTGTCGCATATTTTCGCAACCAGATCAAGTCTGTGCTCGACTATGAGAACGGTAATTCCCAAACTCGTCCGAAGCTCTCTTACTAGATTAACTAGACTCCTTGCCGTGAACGGATCGAGGAGTGAAGTAGGTTCATCGAGAATCAGTACCTTTGGTCTCATTGCGATTACGCCAGCAATTGCGACTCTCTGTTTTTGGCCATCAGAGAGTTCATGAGGAGCTCTCAACGCAAGGTGTCTGATTTGAAGCAAGTCTAGCGCCCAGTCAACCCGTTCTCTGATTTCGTTTGGGGGAACGCCTAAGTTCTCTAGTCCAAAGGCGATGTCTCGTTCCACTGAGAACATGAAGATCTGGTTTTCGGGGTTTTGGAAAATATAACCCACCCTAGTGGCGAGTTGACTCATGCTCGATTCAGACACTTTCATCCCGTCAACAAGAACTTCGCCCGAGTAATCACCCCCATGCTGATGTGGTATTAACCCGTTAATCGCCCTGAGGAGAGTACTCTTTCCTGAACCCGAGTGGCCCGCTATTACCACTATTTCGTTATTTTTCACATTAAAATTGACTCTGTTAAGAACCAATTTCTGCGAGCCAAAGTATCGAAAAGATAAATCCTTGACTTGAATCAATCCTTCTTGTGAAGGCTCCTCCAATCCTTGATGACAGCTTCTAAGAAAAATGTCTTCTGGCGCGTAAAAGTCTACTGCGTGGCTTTTTGAATGCGCAGCAACGGGTACGCAAGCTTAAACCTGAATCTGTATGTAACAGCTTTAACAACTGCGTACGCTATTGGCACAGAATACAGCGCTACCGTCGCATTAAAGAATCCAATGAGTGGAAGCAAAGGCAAGAGAGAAGCAGGAGGAAGTGTGAATCCAATCGGTGCAGGAAGGGGTAGGAGAAGAAAATTGAATACGACCATAGCGACGCTCCTAACTAGAATGGCAGAACCGGTCGCAATGATTATGAGATTTCTTGGCCCCAGTTTTACCTTGCTCCCGAGTGAATGGCTAACCGAAATGGCGGCGAGAGTCACGATTATTGCCGCGAGATTGTAGAGAGGACCTGTAGGCAGACTTCCAGGGAACGCAACGATGAGCACAGCAGCATTTAACACCGAAACTGTAAGAGCAGAATACATTCCGAATATCAGTAGAACCGCAATAATCGGAATCTCCCATACCTCATAGAACAAAAACGGAGCATATGGAGCGGGCACTTTAATCACAAAATTCAGCATAATCGCAAGAGCTGCAAACAGCGCTATTCCAGTTAACATCTGAGTTTTCGATCGCGTCGTTGTTTGTTTCAGATCGTCAGCTTGGTTCATGAACCATAAGTGGCGCAGTACTAATAATAAATATATTGTAATTACTATGTTTGTGGTATTGCCTTCCTAAGGCTTTGAATTAATTTATTGGCCTGTTTGAGTGCGTCACCTTTTCCAGACAATGAAGCTGCAGTCGGATGCCCCCCACCTATCATGCCAGACGACTCGGAGATTTGCTTCACGTGTTCCGCAATATCAATCGTCGTATCCTTGAAGAAAAGCTGTGAACTTCTCACTGATATTCTGGCTTCGCCGTCGCTCTCACCGTAGGCGATTCCGATGTCAGCCCCTATTTCCAGAAGCATGCGAGCCACTGAGGCATGAAAACTCGATACTTCCGCTCGTAGAACGAGATACTTGCCGATCTCTTCATACTGCAATCTTTGCGCCGATTTCACTCTAGCAATAAGCTCTGATCTGGATGCTCTTTTGTGCAGAATTCTTCGAGCATTTTCTACTTCTGCTCCTGCTCTCACGAGAATTAGCGCTGCATCCAGAGTGGACTCTTTAGCGATTCCGAGATGCTGTGAATCAAACATCAATCCGACAAGGAGAATACGTGCAATTTCCGGCGAAAAGAGGTTCGAAGAAAATGCGCAAGTAATGATTTCGCATGTTGAAGTTGCTTCTCTTTCAACGATCGTAGCATCGAACCCTGACCAGACATCTTGGTTCAAGTTCAAAGAATGATGGTCTATCAATACCTTGGGTACCGCACAATTTCTTATCCTGTCAACATATGGCTCTAGGAGATGTGGATCTCCAGTGTCAACGACAAAGACCAGATCGCATTCTGTCAGATTTGCTTCTTCCAATACATTGGCGTATGTTATTCCGAGTTGCGAACAAACGCTTTGTCCAAGTGAACTAGCGCCCTGTGGCGCTATGATTTTGAATTCAACCCCATTGTTTGGAAACTCTCGTTGCAGCAGCAAGCACAACCCGGAAGCGGCGCATAGTGCATCAGGATCTGCCTGACGATGTGTGAAAACCAGTATTCGAAAATTCCTCTTAACCTTGATTCCAAGGAGTACTTGTGAGAAAATCTCCCGCAAAGACTCTTTCGCGGAGATCATATGAATGTGATGGCACTCTAATTTGAAGAGGCGGCGGATGT
>JAJYUX010000132.1 GCA_021792315.1 archaeon | reverse complement strand
TTGGCTCTGACCATTGTTGCGTTCATTCGCGGGATGTTCACAATAGGAATAGTCTCTCTGATTCCAACATACCTTACAAAAGTGGGCAAGATCAGCTACGGATTCGATCTCGGGATAATAGTCGTGATCATGAATGCGACTGCTATCTTCTCTCAGCCATTCTTCGGATGGCTCGCGGACAGGATCGGCAGGCGCCTCGCGCTTGGAATATCAAATCTGGGATCAGTGATTGCAATGCTACTATTCTTGACGACTTCGAATTCCGAGCTACTTGTGGTGTACCTTGCAATGTTTGGCCTTTTCACACTCACCGCCTTTCCACTGATCATGTCGCTCACCTCAGAGATAGTGCCCAGACGCGCCTCCACCACGGCAAATTCAATCGTCTGGGGTGTAGGGAATGTTGGAGGTGGCGCTGTAGGTCCAGTTTTGATAGGACTGTTGGCAGAGCCAGCGTTGCTGAATTCCCTGAACTCCTCGTTCTACGTCGTGACTCTCATCGGAATAATCTCAGTCGTCTTGATGCCGCTTGTGCCAAAGCCCAAAGAGAGGGGCGAAGAAATGCGAGGTATGCACTAGCATATAGAGTCAAACCCCGAAGTACCAACGAAATTACGAAAATACTGTGAAATGAATACACGAGCGACATTGGTTGTCGCATTCATCAGTTCAGCCGTAGTCCAAAGTATTGATTTACGCTCTCACATCGAATCGATAAAGCACATTGGAGATTCAGGTGAACTCGATTACAAGGACAGTGCCGAACCAGAAAACCGATTATTCGACGGGATGGAGTGAGCGCCAAGAGCGTAAATAATCTCGATCTTGGGATTCCCTATGCAGACGTCTGCTCGACTTCCTGATTCAGTCGATCTTTGAGGTCGTCTGGAAGAGCTAGTGGAACTCCTTTCTTGTAATCATACGCCACCTGAACTGTTTTCCCGGTAGCTATCAGTTTGTTGTCCTTCTCTCTCACTACGGTGTATTCATACGTCCAGCTAGATTTTCCCACAGAGGAAGTTCGCATGCTGATAGTCAACTCATCATGCCACTTGGCGGGGAACTTGTAGTCGATTTCTGCGCGCGCAATGATTACGCCAACATCTCCAATACTCATGGTCTGTGACTTTGAGTATAGATACTCGGTTCTTGCCATCTCAAAGTAAGTCAGGTATCTTGCGTTGTTTACATGCCCCAGCATATCAACATCGTTGAACTGGACGACCACCTTGATTGCTACGATCGATTTCATTACTAGTAAGAGCACAATTTCGAAATCATAAATAACGTTGTGGATTTGAAAGCTGCGCACCTATTCCAGCGCGTCTTCGTATTCTTGCTCCTGCACATCAGCATACTTCGACCGCTCGCGTTGGTCAGCAAGGACGGCGGCATGCATGAGCAACTTTTCCGCATCTTCGTTGGCTGCTTCGAAGCCTAGCTGAGGAGTGTTCACCTGCCCCGCTTCCACAACCAGCTCTGACAGGAGTCCGGAGACCTCACCAATCTCGTGTTCTGCGTCAGGAATCAGACTGGCAATCCCAGGGCGGACATTTTTGATCGAGTCCAGTGCAGGACTGAGCGTTGCAGCCAGATCACCAAGATCAGTAACAGTTGTGAGTCTCAAGGTAAGCTGCTCTAGAGCTAGCTTTAGCTGGGTTGCGATGTTTCTCATCTTTCTGATTTCCATAAGCTCGCTTGCGAGCATGTTTGCCCGAGGATCATCGTTTCTCTGGATCGAAGCGACTATGCTTGAGAATATTGATCGATCTTTTTCTTTCAGTTTAGCGATTGTCTGGTCGAGCCTGGTCACTTGCTGTTGAATCTGTCTTGTGGCAAGTTCCAATCTTGTCTTGATCGATTCGCTAGATTTCAGCCCAGCCTTGATTTTGGTGCCTGTTCTTTCGGAATCCGAATTCCTTTGCCACAAAGAACGGAATCTGGCCATTATAGCCTGTAGTCCTGACGAATCAAAATAGTACTTCGAAACGATAAAGCAGCAAGTGAATAAGAGCTAACATGGTAAACGAAATTTAGTTGACATATTGTCTGATGGACTTTAACACAAAAGTCAGAGAAGTCACCAAGAATCGCTTGCCCTGCGTTATCAACTCAGTACTCACTTTGTAAGCTAGTTTCTAACTAGTTTATCGATCAACACTTCTTAGCTACTGATAGGGGATCAAATCTTGCAAGGCGACAAAAAGTCCGGTACACATTCATCAACCCAAAGTCATTGCATCGATCGAAAAAATTAGGCCAGCTCGATTTCATCAATCTGGTAATGCGGATTACTTCTTGCCAATTCGGTAAAAACTATGAAATTTGTGACATCTTGCTAATTAGCGTTTAATTCTCGGCTAAAGCTATCCAAAGGTTTATTGCCGAACTATATTCTCAAAACACGCAGATGCAAAAGCCAGTTCTTTCCGAGATACAGTCAAAAATCTTGCTAGCTTTGCTGGTTAGAGGCAAAGTTTCTTCTCTGGACATACTTCAGACGGTCGGAATAAGTGGTTCGACTTGGAACAAGGAAAAGATGCTCTTGCACAATACGGGCCTAATCGATGCCCAGATTACCAGGGAGTTAACAGAGAGCGGTGTAGTGAGGAAGATGGAGTTTCAACTCACTCTGAAGGGAAGGCAAGTAGCTCAAAATCTCTTGGCCATATCAGCCATGCTGGGAGACGAATCGTTTGCCACAGAAAAGTTAGACAGCATGCTCTCTCTGATAGTTCGAGCCTAGCTCAATATCCTGATTCACAAGAATCTCTGATCCAAATACGACCAGAATTCCTGAAGTTGCACGTGGATAATGCGAGATTAGCGCTACGAATATGTGGTCTGCAAAACATAAATATCGAATCTCGGAGTGTTCCCCCGTCAATTACAAATGGCGAAAGATCGAGCTATTGGTGCCGCATTGGTTGCAGGCGCGGTTATAGGCGTGATAATTTATTTTGCATTGATGTTCCTTCTTGGCGATGGGATCGCACTACTGGTCCTCAAGATAAGCGCATTTGTCGCTGTTCTTGCGATACTTGCAATTCTGGGTTGGATCGGCTATGTGATGGCTACAACACCTCCACCAGTGCCGCTAGAGCCCGAACCAGCAGCTACGAGTACAGAGCCACCAGCTCCTTCTCCAGAAACGGAAAAAAAGTCCTAGCGGTTCTTTGCATCTTCCTCTATTGTTTTATGGATCTTCTTGATAGCGCTGGTTATTCTCTGACTCTCGCTGTCTAGATCCTTCTTCGACTCTTTTCCGTCTCGCAGCCTGTCAAACAGGTAAACCTGGTAGTAGCCAAGAGCTCTTAGTACTGATTCCTTTTCTTCCACAGTGAGCTCTTTTGAGTGAAATTGCGCTTTGCTTTGTTCCATGATCAATCGAAGATTAGTTAATCGTTGAAAAGCTTGCCTTTGGAATTCAACTATGTCTTTTTCCTCTGCTCCGAGTACCACAATACAGTCAATCCAGCGGCGAGTAGCAGCAGAGCAGTGACCACTTCGTAGGCGACAGCAAGGCCGATTGTGCTTGCAATGAATCCGCCGAAGAGACCAAGCACAGAAGATCCAACGATCTGGCCCGAGAAAAGTATCCCGAATGAAGTTCCGCTCTTGCTAGTTTTTGTAC
>JAJYUX010000131.1 GCA_021792315.1 archaeon | reverse complement strand
CCAAATCAAGTGACGCAGCTTTTGCGACACTCTCTGACGGCCCTGCAGTGGCAATATTTTGCATCAAGGGCGATGCGATTTGGCTCCTCCCTGTAAAGCGGAATTTGTCTTTCGGGCCTCTATTCTCGTTTCCGACTCTGTTCGCCGTTATGATGAACACCTTGTTCTCGAAAGCTCGAACCAGCGTACCGGCTTGCGCCTTACCGGGAAGAACCAAGTTTGACGGATGACAGATTACATCCGCCCCCGACATTGCTAGCTCTCTTGACACTTCGGGAAAAATCCAGTCGAAACAAATCATTACTCCTATTGTGCATTGAAGCGATTTCAGATCGAAAACTTTGAAACCACTTTCCGCTTTGGAAAACCATAGTTTTTCACGATAGAAAAGGTGCATCTTCCGATAGGTTCCAAGTATCTCTCCGCTCTCTATAACAACAGATGAGTTGAAAGTTCTCGCACCATCTCTTTCAGCCAAACCGGCTACCACTGCGCACTTTTTCTTTTCAGAGAATTCCTGAAGACTCTGTACGGTCGTACCATCTTCAAGCGACTCGGACAACTTGAGGCACTCGGTTTTCGATTTGAATGCATACCCTGTATTCATCAGTTCAGGAAAAACGTATAGGTCGGCTACCACCTTGGAAGCAAGATTGATTCCTCGTTCCACGTTTTCCTCATTCGCTCCGAATGCCGGTCTCATCTGTACGAAAGCTCCACGTATCTGTTTCGGCAATACATTTACCTCGGACAAGGTACTGTTTAGATATCATTCTAATGAATATTTTCGGTGGCTATCAAGTGACCGCTGACCAACAAGAGAACATTAGCGTTTGTTGATATAGTCGATTGCCGTTATTTTCGAAAACATGTGATTACAGGTATGACTGGTGATTCCAAAACAAGATTTGGGGGGCGAGGGCAGGTTTATGCCAAATACAGACCGAGATACCCTCCTGAGATTCTGAAGATCCTCCAGTCGAATGCCAATCTGAATGAATCGCACGTAATTGCGGACATTGGCTCGGGCACAGGCATCCTCTCAGAGATCTTCTTGAAAAATAAGAATCAGGTATACGGCGTGGAACCAAACGATGACATGAGGAAGATGGCCGAAGATTATCTGTCCACGTATCCGAAATTCGTAAGCGTCAAGGGAAGCGCAGAAGAGACCAATCTCAAGAATGCGAGCATTGACTTAATTTCGGTAGGTCAAGCATTGCATTGGTTTGATCTCTCTAGGTGTCGTCTGGAATTCTTGAGAATCCTGAGAGAAGAGGGCTGGACATGCGTTGTATACAACGAAAGGTCGAGCAGCGACGAAGTAACTGTGGAGTACGGGAAAATTGTGCAAAAACATGCCAACAAGTCGATCCCAATGAATGAATACGTTCCACCAACTGAGCTAATGGGCTCCTCATACGCCAAGTTCTATCTCCCAAACGAACAGTGCCTAGATCTAGACGGACTAATCGGCAGGGCTGTATCTGCTTCATACGCGCCAAACTACGATGAAGAAGGATTTTCTAGCCTCCGATACGACCTCAAAGAGTTATTCGACAGAAGGCAAGAAGATGGAAGAATCACTCTCAGATACGACACGCGACTGTTTCTAGGCAAGATTTCACCTTGATCTAGCGAACGCGGTCAAGTAACCTTTACTTCGATTATTTTCGAAACCGCAAGGGCACTCGTCTTTACAGTGATCGTAAGAAAGTAGGTACCTTGCCTGGAACCGTTGTTATGTATCGTAACGGTTGAGTTCAGGGCGCTGTTACCAGTTTTTGGTTCGAAACTGTATGAAAAATTACCAGTCAAGTTCCCTGAAGTCCCTTCCAAGACGTACGGGACTGCACCTTGATCTCTCACCGAAACTTCTAGCGATACTTGGCTATTGTTAGAAATAAGCAAAGGTTTCTCTGATACTGTTGAATAGTTGTAAAAGTCTAGATTTACTGAAAGAGGAGCGGAGGTGTTCACTGTTCCTATTTTGCCGGAGAAGAACTCTGTGAACCAGGGTGTTCCGTCGCTTGCAATGCCCATTGTGAGCATCCCACTTATGTTTCCTGCAAACTTTAATCGTGTCGGATCATAATATTCAATCAGCGTATTATTGTTTGGTTCGAAAAGTGCCATTGCGTTTCCATAGTGCTCATTGAACCAGACATCACCAGTTTGTGTTGATTCGATGAAATATGGTAAAGAAGTCTCGAGAGAAGGGACTGACGTAGATATAGTACGAAAATAATTCGTTTCTGGATTGTACTCTGAAATTAATTTGGGCCCATGAAAAGTTGTCCACAAGTTGCCTTGTCGGTCAACGGTTATTGCAGTCGGACAAGTTATGTCCGGGCAACTGATGAACTTTGTTAGGCTGTAAAAGGCGAAGTGACCAGAAGAATACTCACCTATACTCTCTATGCCGGGCAGAGTGAACCATACATTTCCGCTCGGGCCGACAGCAATACCAGAGGGTTCTGAATCTCCTTTGACGGGGATAGGAAACTCAGAGAGTTGTCCTGCCGTGTTGAGCTTACCTATCTTGTTTGAAAACAGCTCGGTAAACCATACGTCGCCTTTCTGATCGAGGGTAATGTCAAAAGGAAAAGCATTAGGTGTCTGTAGCGAGTATTCCTTGAAGACATGCGTACGCATGTTGAAACTCCAGATAGCATTAGTAATCTGCTCGGTGAACCAGACTAGCCCTCTCTTATTATCAACAGCAATGCCCCAAGTTACAGATCCTTTCTTGTGTGAAACTGGAAGCGGAAATACGTGAATTGTGTTGTTGGAAGGAACCAGTTGTGCAAGCGCAGTCTGGTTCTCTAGTGTGAACCACACGTCCCCACTTGAATCTACCGCAATGGCATTTGGAGCTGAAGTGGCAGACCCAGTAGAGTATTCTGTCACATACACACTGTTTTCAGGTGTAACAATGACCGTCCTTTCATGGTTTCTGGGCAGATACAGAAATGTGACAACTGTTGCTCCGATGATCACAGTCAGCATCAGTGCTGTCAGCACAATAATCCTGCGCCTTTTCGTAGCAGACCACCAGAGTCTTACGTGCCAGCTGATTAGAGCTGTATCCTGCCAATGGATCGCGACGCTAGTAGCACAATCAGAACGCTTTCCACTACCAGAACGACAGTTTCCACTAGTAAGTTGAAACCGGAAAGACCCACCAGCGAGTGCCTAACTAGGTCGGCAACGTAGGTTAGAGGATTGATTTGAAAGATGGATCTGAGCAAAATGTTCTGATTGTAGCTCGGATAGAACACGGAACTGAGGAAAGTGAACACAAAGAACATCAGATTCATGGTAGCGGCGAGTGCCTCACTAGATTTTACCCTTAGGGAAACGAAGATTCCAAATCCGCCGAAAAATAACGATCCAAGGATTAGAGATATAAGAAGCTGGGCTATTGATATTGGAGTCAATATTATTCCTGTAGATACTGTCAATGATACTAGGAATACCAGCAAGGCGCTTGCAAGTCCGGTCACAATAACAGAGAGGGTAACACTAACTACGTACTCCAATCGTGTGAATGGTCCCATGAGTAGTTGTTCAAACATACCGAAATTCCGATCGAACCAGATCATCGTTCCTGATAGCATACTTGAGGACATTACGGTCATAGCTACCGCTCCCGTCGCCAAGAAAGTCTCGTA
>JAJYUX010000130.1 GCA_021792315.1 archaeon | reverse complement strand
GCTGCGGCAAGAATGATTGCGTAGCCAGACCCTGGATTCCCTGAAGCACGTCGCTCTGAATCTGCGGGTAGTTCATCAGATACACTATAGCCCGCCTAAAGTGCACGTCGCTGGTGGGCCAGGCCTGTGTATTGAAAGCCACGTACCCGTATTCATACGAGATTGTAGAATTCAAGTTTAGGTTGGTGCTAGCTTGAGCATCTGCAATGTCTGCCGGGTCAAGCACGTTGTCTAGTATGTTTGCCTGTCCAGATTTCACAGCGAGATAGGCACTGTGCGTGTTGAGAAACATCTCGTAGAGCAAGTTGTCGACACGAGGGCCGTTTGTTGACGCCTGTGCTCCAGTTATCACTGAAGGTTGAGAACCTGATTGTGCCACGGAAGGAAGTAGAGCAAATGCAGAACCCATAACGAGTAACGCGGCTATGAACAATACGGCGATACTACGCATGAGGCTGAGCCCCAACTGTGCTCTTACTTAAGGGTTCGTTGGTGTGTGCCAAAAAACGAAATTCGCACAATTTCTTGAAAAAATTTAGGCCATAACAGCTCTAACTGAATATTTTTGACAAATGTTGCCTGACGACTTTCTTTGGCAGGCTCACTTCCTCCTGTTCACTGGCAGATCTAGCTTTGTTTTGTCGATCAGATGGCCGTCCTTTATGACAGTGGAAATTTTCTTGAGGTTATTTACATCCTTGGAAGGATCTTCTTCCACGAGTACCATATCGGCCAGCTTGCCAGTTTCAATCGATCCAAGATCTCTTTCCTTCCACAGAAACTTTGCAGCATTCAGAGTTGCTGCAACTATGACATCTATCGGCGAAATCCCGCCGGACTGGAGCAATTCCAACTCACGGTGGAAATCGGGACCAAATGAGAGATCGGTGCCTGTGGCTACAACGGCTCCTCCCTCAACAAGTCGCTTCAGATTATCCTGAGCCACAGGAGTCATAGTCTTCATCCACATCGCCCAGCGATTGGCCTTCTGCTTGGTGCTTTCAACAGTCTTCAACTCGTTTCTTTCTTCCTCCTCCATGCAGTCTGCGTACATTTTCTGATCCAGGTACTCCGGGTTATCGGCAAGACGCGAGTACCTCTCTCCTATCGCAAGAGTACTTACAACCGGGATCCTTTTCTCGCTCAAGAGCCAGACAAACTCATCTGTTATCGGGGACTGGATGACTGGATGGGCGAGTGTGTCAACCCCGCAGGCTATAGCCTCTCTTGCCCTAGTCTCATTAGAAACGTGTGAAGTCACCCTGAACTTTTTGGAATGGCAGTAATCGACAATCTTCGTCAGAGTGTCAGTATCCAAGATTGGAATGAGCGGCCTGATTCCCCAGTTGTGCTCATCATAAGTTATCTTCACCACATCGGGCGATTTGGACAAGTGATCTTCAAGTTTCTTGTTGTCCAGAGGGAGAGAAGAGATGTCTGTTGAAAGCCCAGAGCCGTGTCCTCCGGGGCAAGTGACTATACTACCAGCACAGAAAATTCTCGGGCTGGTAATTTGCCCTGCTCTTTCCTGCTCTCGCAGTTTGTATATCGTCTCAGCAAAGTTGCCGGCGTCGTACACTGACGTTATTCCGCAATAAAGAAAGCTGTGCAGCCTTGAGATAAGCTCAGAGTCTTCGGATTTAGAAAAGAACGATGGAACCGGTTTTTCTTGAGTGGGGCCAGCATGGTGTTTACCATGAAGGTGAATGTGCATATCCATGAGGCCCGGAACCAGAAACTTTCCGGCACAATCAATCACATTCGAGCCGGCCGGGTAGTTCTTGGCTCCTTCTTGAAACACGTCTGCAATCCTATTTCCCTGAACAACCACGACTGATTTTGGCAAAAGTTTCTTTGAAATAGTGTCTACCACAGTTGCGTTTCTGAGAACAAGCGACATGCCGACAATCAAAGTCCCACTGATGTAAAAATGAATCGAGCGGATCGCTAGCATCATCTCGAAAGAAAAGTTTGTGCAGCTTGCTAGGGAAAGCGCCGAACGATATGGGATGATGAGTGAATAATTCTTGTTTACTATGTTGTTTGCAGATTAGAAACTCATAATTGAGTAATCTTATTCTTCTTCCAAGAGATGTCAATAGATCGGAGTCTGGTCCAACTTCAGACATTGTGAGTGAGCTCACTAAACTCGGCCTCGCCACTCTGGAATCGAAAATTTACGTGTACATACTTCGTAGAGGTCAGGTCAAGGCAAGTGAAGTCTCAAAGGGACTCGCTGATAATCTTCATCGCATTTTCAACTTCCGGTGTTGGAAAATCGTGCTATTGGCACATGCCAATTATGACTGTGCCTCGAATTGCGCATTCAGAGCACAACGGACAGATACAAATGAATCAAATCGAATGATCTCAAACTGGAATGTCGCTTCAAAACAGACAAGTTGCACCAGGCCTAAGCAGCTTCATTCGACAGAATTGAACAGGAATTACTTCATTTCTTCAACGAGTCCATCATTGTTTCCTTCTTAATATTTTTTCTTAATCTCGATTGCTCCTCTTTGGACAAGCTCTCGTAGTAGCCTTTTCCTCGAACTTCTCGTACAAGGCCGGCAAGACTTCTTTCGTCGTATGAGGCGAGAGCTGGACACCAAGAGTGTTCATTATTACAATGGTTGCAGCGTCACACAAACTTTGCCTTGGGAAATTCTCATGAAACTTTTCCAGGGCTGGCCCATAGTCTTTTTCCCATGCAGTGTTTATTCCAATTTAACGCAAGAGCTTTGGGAATACTAGTGATACATACGCCCCTTAGTTCCCTTTGTGCAGGGACTGCAGTGTCAAGCACGACTGTCAATGCAATTCAAGTTTGATTATGATGACCGACAGATTGCCCTTATGCCTTTAGACACTCAGCCAAGAACTCATCAACATTTTCTGAAACATTGCCCCCGCTGAACGAGCAAATGTTTGTGCCTTGATCAGCGAGGCGATATCACCATGAAATGTGTCTGTTTCGCGTTCAGCGGCCGAGAGAGCGTATCTGAATGCATCTGAAAGCTTCTTGAATCCTTTCTTCTTGGCTAGCCTCTCAAGCCTTTCCTTGTCTCTTCGCGGTATGAGAATTGTGACACTGTTACTCATAGTAATCGTCCTGTCTTAAAGGTCCCTTAGCGAACGTAAAAAAGTGCAGTATTGTAGCGAGTGACAAGAATTCATACTCGCTAGCGTTTCTCGCACGATCAATGTACTTCAGAAGAAAATACTATGTAAGATAGGAAATTGTAATTAAAGCTATTATCACGGTAATCTTCCTACCTATATAGCGGATCGCTGTTTTGGCTACATTCAAAATCGGCCCTTATGCGTTCGGTGCAGATGTATGCCGAAGATTTTCGAGAATTCTTATGCGTACAGAACAAACTGACGCACAGTTGGAGAGTTGCTGCTCTCCATCACCCTCCTTTTTCCAGTTCATCTGAGATTAGCTCGCACTGAAACTCTGTTTACACAAAGCATGCGCTAAGATGGATTATTCGAAACAATCAGTAACTGAACATCTGCTTATCATACGGAAGCAAGCGAGACAAGCACCGCCCCAACCACAACGAGCAAAGCGCTGAGCAAAGTCCTCGCGCCGAATACTTCGATGTGCCTCACCTGGATCCTAGTGAAGAGTACAGTGAAAAGAGGATAGGTCGAAAGTATCGGTGCATAGAAGAC
>JAJYUX010000026.1 GCA_021792315.1 archaeon | reverse complement strand
CTGATGAGGGAAACATTTATATCCAATTATTCCATGTATATTGATGTTGCTTAAATAGTTTACTTCAGTGCCTGCACATAGCTTCAGCGTTCAATGCTATATTTTAGGAGTGTTCTAGAATATAAATAACTGAACCTTAAAAATCAGATACGCCAAAAGACTGAATAAAAAATCTATCTCCGATCAACCCTTTTCCTCAATAAGTGTCATGTCCATGTGGATTTTCATTACAACCAAAACGCCCTAATTATGTCTCTACTGTATACTCTGGTGGCACACAAAGCCTTATTGCAAAGCAAGAATATTCCGTGCTCATCGAGCGGTATGATTCGTCTGGGTTTCAGTCTTACAAGATCTGATATTGAGAGTACAATTCGTCACGCGAAAATGGTGGAAGACTCCAATTTTGACTTTCTATGGATGCCAGATCACTTACTTGCTCCTTCTATTGGAGCCCAAATTGTTGACACTACTGTGACGCTAAGCTACATAGGAGCTAACACGAAGAGAATCAAACTGGGTCCGGGAGTGACGGATGCTCTAAGAAGGCATCCAGCTCAGATAGCGCAAGCATTTGCCACGTTAGATCTCTACACTGGGGGACGGGCTGTGCTAGGAATCGGAGCAGGTGAAGAGATGAACCTCTCGCTTTACAATATAAAGAATCCAAGACCTTTGAAGCGATTGAAAGAAGCAGTAGAAGTCACAAAGCTACTTTGGACGAGTAGCTATGACAACCCTGCTTATTATGATGGCGAGTTCTTCTCGCTTAAGCGGGCGTTCCTTCAAGTTAAACCAGTACAGAAACCCAGACCTGCGATTTACATAGGAGCAATGGGGCCGAAGAATAGAGAACTGGCGGGCAGGATCGCAGATGGCGTTTACACTTTCCTCAGCATCCCCGAGACATTCTCAGAGGTTGTCACAGACATAGAAAGAGGCATCAACGCTGCAAACAGGAAACGAAACGAGGTGGACATTTCAGCCTACATCATCACGGGGCTGGATGTTGACAAGGAAAAAGCGCTCAAGAGTGTGACCAGATTGACCAAAAGTTACCTCATGCAAGAGCACACTACTCTATTGAAGATGGGATATGAAGAACCACTCTCTGCAGAAATGGGTTCGACGCAGCACGTAACAGTAACTCCTGAGATATTGAAAGTCTATCCTCAGGCGGTCGAAAGCATCCCGATGGAAGCAGTACAGCGAGCTGCTGTATTCCAGGGCCCTGATGCAATCATAGAACGGGCTGCTCAATTCATTAAGAGAGGTGCCACTCAGATTGCAATAAAGGATTCCAGCCCAGACCCTTCATATTCTCTCGCGATCTTTAGAGACAAGATCATTCCAGCTATAAAGGCTATGCAATAGTCATGAATTAGGGCGTATTCGCCCAGCGGGTAAATTTCGATTTCCCCAAAAAACTAGACCATCAAGTGACAGATCAGCAGTGAGACTCCACGAAATATTCATTAACTCTTGCGACGTCACAGAAAGTCCGACATGGAAGAATTTCGGTACAAACTAGCCATTGGCAATCGCATACTTGTGAATGAAGGATTGACTGAACTTGGCAGAGGGCATATGGTCTATTATCTGGGAGATGGAAAGATGATGATTCCAGCTCACTTGCATAATTATGAAAGATCAATTGCTGATTGCAAAGAGAGTGACATTGTTACGATAGATCTAGATGGTCGGGTTATTGAGGGAAAATATCCGAGTTCAATGGGTGAGTTTTACTTCTATTCAGAGTTATTCAGCAGACGCAGTGATGTCAGAGCGGCAGCCCATTTTCATCCATATTATGCGAATCTTCTCGTTATGAGCGGAAAGGAGCTGCTAATGATGTCGAGAGATTCCTTTGTTTTTGTTGATGGTATACCTGTGCATTCGGGTCTACCGCTATACATTGGAAACCGATCAGACGCTGCTCAACTGGTGAACAAAATGGGAAGAAGCAATGTAGTAATGCACAGGGGACATGGAGCTTTCGTTGCTGGAACTTCTATAGAGAACGTAACTGTTACAGCAGCAGCACTGGAACGAGCTTGCAAGAAACAGTTCATGGCGTACCAGGTAGGAACACCCCTAGTCTATGACAAGGATGAAATAAAAAGAACCACCTCCAAGGATCTGGTGGAGGACCTGGCAGCCACCGATTGGTCGTACTTTGTATCAAGGTTGGAGAAGAGGGTAATTTCTCCGATCTAGATTCAATTTATGGGAGTCAAGTCACCGACCAAGGAAGCCCATTTAGCCTTCACCGCATCTCTCAAATCGGCTTCCAGTATATTCGTCCTCGGGAACTCCTTTCTTTTCCCGAAGGGTTTGCGAGTCGCGTCCAAAATCATAGTCGATGTGGTGAAATCTCGGACTTCACGTTTATTCTTGGAGATAGTCGGATCCAAACTCCAGCTGCTTATTCCGTCAACAATGGTTACATCCTCAGCAGGGATACATCTGCTGGTCATTGCAAATAGTACTTCATTCCAGTTTGAGGGATCGATATCTTCATCCACAACAACCACCATTCTATTTGTGATTATTCCAGCTCGGGCTGCTAGCGCCGCATGAGCTGCTTGTTTCGCGTGACCTGGAAAAGACTGCCGAATCGCTACGGCCAAGATGGTGGATCCGGATTGACATGGTTGATACAATGAATAAACGCCTACCACATTCTGGACTTGCTTCTCAATACTGTCCCACACCGCTGCACTTGTAGTAATCTTCCCGCCGAGTGAAGTAGTTAGAGTAGATCCATACATTGGAGGACTGCCCTGCAAAATGGGTTGGTCTCTGAACATCAACTTGTCAATGTGCACGACAGGGGCAGGACCGTGACTTGTGTAGTATCCAGTACATTCGCCGAACGGTCCTTCGTCCTTTGATTCAATCTTTGGTGGAGGAACGTGACCGACAATTGCAATCTCGGCTTGAGCCGGTATTGGTAGCCCTGTCATTTCGTCGCGAATTATATCGATTGGTTCTCCCTTTATGGCACCGGCATAATCAAGTTCCGACTTTCCCCACTCGAGGGGAGCGCATGCGGCCGCGTAGAGAGATGGCTCCTGACCAAATGTGATCACAATAGGAGCATCCTTCCCTTGAGCCCAATACTTCTTTATCATGATCCCCCCATGATGATTTGCCTCTATCAATAATCCGAGCGTCCTTCTATCGTGTACCATGCACCTGTATGTCCCTGCGTTTGTCCAACCTTCCTCTGGATCCGTTGTGATAACGGCGTCTCCGGTTCCTATGTATCTTCCACCATCGTGCCTGTGCCATAATGGAACCGGCAATGTCTTGAGGATATCAATATCATCCCCAACCATGATGTTTTCGAGTATAGGGCCGTTTTGGACAACCTTCGGGGAAATGACGCTCAGCTTATGGACTCTTTCTCGCCATTTCTGAACAAGCTTGATACCAGAATAATCATCAGGAAGGCTTAGAGCAATTGCTTGAAGTCTTTCTGACACGTAGAGGTTGGTGGCTATGCGGAAGCCTGCTTGATAATTTCTAATGTTATCAAACACGAGGCACTTGGGAGAGGAGGAAAAGGCTACGACTTCGGTTAAAGCTCCAATTTCCAGATTCCAGTCGGCGTTATCTATTTTCGAGACTAGTCCTTTTTCCTGAATTACTTCTATATAATCTCGCAGAGATTGAAACGTCATTTCTCAGTCACTTCTTCCGCAGATAGTAATGCTTGCAAATGAAGAAATACCATCAAAATGCAGTACTTAAACTGTGACGACGCAAGTAGCTCATCGCTCCGTGATCCACTCCTGACCACTTGGAGAAAGGGAAGGAAACTACGAGATTATTGGATTCGAATAGGAGTAATCAATTCTCTTAATAATATACTACTCAGTCCACTTGAATATTGCCTCAATACTATAAGGATCTCCGAGATTACCTCAAGACGCTTGAAGCAAAAGGTAGGCTGGTGAAGGTAAGTGATCGCGTCGAAAAGGAGACGGATATTAGTTCGCTGGTCAGGCTACAATTCAGGGGTTTGCCAGAAGAACAGCGCATGGGTTTCTTGTTTGAGAATGTTAGTGATTGCAAGGGCAGACATTATGCCGCGAAAGTTGCAACTGGAGTATACGCTTCATCTACTCAAATTTACGCACTCGGACTACAGTGTGAACCTTCCCACGACGCTATAACAGAACGATGGACTGCAGCTCAACTGAATCCGATAGAACCGAAACTCGTGAACTCGGGAGAGGTTCAAGAAATTGTGTGCACAGGGAACGACCTTCTCCAAGAGGGCAAAGGTTTGGAACAGCTCCCGATTCCGGTGGAAGTGCCGGGATACAGCGGACAGATTAGAACGAGCACCCAAATGATCACAAAGGATCCACAAACTGGGATAAGAAACATGGGGAATTATTCGGGGCATGTCTTTGGGAAAACGAAGATTTTGTGGGAGATAAACAGAGGTAATCACGGCATAGTCCACTGGCGTTACTGGAAAGAAATGGGCAAGAAGGAAATGCCCGCAGCCTACGTGATAGGTGGCCCTCCATCTTTCTTCTATCTGGCGGCGGCAAAGCTCCCCTATGGTGTTGACGAATTGGCAGTTGCTGGAGGATTTGCAGGCGAGTCGATAGAGATGGTCAAGTGTAAGACAATTGATCTAGAAGTTCCAGCTCGTGCGGAAATGGTGATCGAAGGGATGGTTTCGACTGAGTATATGGAGCCTGGCAACGCCTTTGGTGAGTATACGGGTTACATGGCTACTGACGTGATGTACCGTCCAATTTTCAGAGCGACGGCAGTCACAACAAGAAGAGATCCTATTTACGTTCACATAATGAGTCAATTTCCACCGAGTGAAAGCAGCAAGGTCCGACAGATATCCTCGGACAATGTATTCTACAAGTTTCTCAAGTATGATTGCAAGCTCCCAAACATACTCGATGTTGCTTGGAACGAAATAAGCCAAGCACAATGGTGTGTCATCAAAATAAAGAAGGTGAATAACGGTCATCCATGGCAGGTCTTGAATTGTGCTGCAGGATACGATTCTAGATGGGGTAAATACTACATCGTAGTCGATGAGGATATAGACCCACGAAATATGGATTCGGTTCAGTGGGCTCTTGGTTGGAGAGTCCAACCTGCACGTGATACAAGAATAATTCAGGGGAAGATACCGGGAATAGACCAATCAGCAGCTAGAGCTGACGCGCCGGAAGAAGAAAAGGAGTACCCTGGAGGGGTTGGTAGCTCGGGAATGCTGATTGACGCGACGACCAAATTCCCCTACCCGCCGACATCTCTCCCAAGAAAGGAATTCATGGAAAAGGCATTGATCATGTGGAAGAAGTTGGGACTACCAGAACTTCATCTTGTACAGCCTTGGTATGGGTACGAGCTTGGATACTGGCCGCAAGAGTGTCGAGATGAAGCTGAGCTGATTCTGAAAGGTGAGCAATACAAGATTGGCGAAAAATTGGAGAGAGGCAGGAAAAGTGTCTGAAGCTATACAATTCGAGAATTGTTTGTTCTGGGATAATCGAGAGCCTTTTCCATCCACTAGTAGAATCAGGATTGCGACCGCAAGAAACAAACAATAAATCGAGCAATTTTCAGGAATGCAAGAAGTAAGGGAAGAATATACAAGATGCCGAAGAAAGAAGCCGAGTTCTTTGATGCAGACCTAATCAGATGGGTTGACGTACCTGGGACTCCTGGACAAACGGAGAAGATCCTCAGCAAGGATCCTAAGACTGGTTCCTACACTCGGATGCTTCATTTCAGTCCGGGTTGTCGTACGACAATGACTCTGACACACGATTTCTGGGAGGAAGTATACATCATAAATGGCACCCTTGAGGATCTGGGTAAGAAGCAAATCTTCAGAGAAGGAATGTATGCTTGTAGACCCCCTGGAATGGTTCATGGCCCCTACTATTCTAAAGACGGATGCACGACAATCGAAATGAGATATTTCGAAGGATAGGCAAGCTTTGCCAATTCTAAGATTTGAGATTGTATCGGATAAATCAGACGTAGAATCGCTTTCTTTCGATGTCAAGAAGATTGTCTGCGCCGGATACACTGGGAGAAACCAAGTCGAAGTCAAGAAACATGTGGAAGAGCTAAAGCGATTAGGCGTTCCTCCACCTCCTTCAGTTCCCGCGAGATACGTGTTGTCGGCTGATTTACTTACCACTGGCGGTAAGATTGGTGTCAGCAGTAAGAATACTAGTGGTGAAGTGGAGGCCGTACTTTTGCTAAATGGCGAAGAAACCTATGTAGGGATTGGTAGTGACCACACAGATCGGGAGATGGAGAAGACTGATGTTCTTAGATCTAAGATGATTTGTCCGAAACCAATTGGAAAGAGTGTGTGGAGGTTCGATGAGGTTGAGGAACATTGGGATGAGCTTGTGGCTCGGTCGTTTGTGCATGTTGAAGAGAAAGCTGTCACATACCAATCCTCAAAATTGGTGGCCCTCCTACAGCCCGACAAGATATTGGATGTGCTTGGAGATAGAGATAAAGGAACCGCAGTATACTGCGGAACAACTCCGCTATTGCGCGAACCATCTTATTCGAATGAGTTTCGAATTGAACTCTATGATCCAGTTCGAAAGAAGAGCCTGACTCATGAGTATCGCGTATCCTAGCTCTCTTCATGATGTTCGCAAAGATTTCGATCCAAACTAATGTACAAAAGTCATCATATCGATTAGCATTACATGACACATAGTTTAAAACAATCTAATACGGTGACACGGATTCAACATGAAAGTGCTAGTGACGGGAGGTACTGGTGCGATTGGTTCCTGGGTTCCACGAGAATTAGTCGATGCAGGATTCCAACCTGTAGTTTACGATGCGATGCCAGATACTCTTCTCTTAAAGGACATTCTTGAGAAGATTGAAATTGTCAAAGGGGACATTGCAGATTTTCCCCAACTGATCGGAATCCTGAAGAAAATGTCTATAGATGCAATCATCCACTGCGCTTCTTTGATCGGAGCAAACACAACTGTGAACCCTCTGTACACTCTGAAGGTCAATGTGGAAGGAACTGTTAATATCTTTGAGGCTGCACGAATCCTCGATATCAAGAGAGTTGTATTCGCAAGCGCACTCGCAGCCGTGGGACCAGTAGAACCTGAGTATGGTTACCCGCAATTTAAACCACTTGAAGAAGATCATCCATGCAATCCGCAAGAGCTTTACGGAATCACAAAGGAAGCGGCAGAACGATACGGATTGTTCTATGCAAAGAGTTATGGCTTGGATCTAATTGCGCTCAGATTCACACAATTATATGGTCCAGGTCGGATGGCGAGGCATGGCTCGTTCAACCTGATCGACATTATGATCGACGCTGCATATAATGACAAGTCGTACGAATTGCCTTCGGGTGCTGACTTCGAGACAGAATGGACTTACACGAGAGACGACGCTCGAGCGCTGGTCTCAGCTCTCATTGCACAAGGTGTCAAGCATCGAGTTTTTAATATCGGCTCAGGGGAATTTTCAAGTGTACAGAAGATTATTGATACAGTGAAGACCAAATTCCCAATGGCGAAGATTCGCGTGGGCTCAGGCCGCAATATTCCACTTCCGCTACCTAGCTTGAGGTTTAATACGACAAGAGCTTCAGAAGAGCTTCATTTTAGCCCGAAATACGACCTGAAGAAAGGAATCGACGAATATGTAGAGATATTGGCTTCAATCTACCCGAAGTAATTCAAAGTTGATAATGGATGACCTTTCACTTCGGCACTAGTGTGACTCATCTTCTACCAAGAGCCAAGTCGTAGATCTCTTTTCCGAATATTTCTCTACCTATGACCAGCTTTTGAATTTCCTGCGTTCCGTGGCCGATCAAGCCGGACCTGACCCACCTATACCTTCTTTCGTGAGGAACCAAATCAGTGTAGCCCTGTGCACCATTAACCTGTATGCAAGTATCAAGCGCATCAAGTGCGGTTCTTGTGACCAGCCAACGAGCCATCGAGGCGTATTTAGTTACATTCTTTTCTGATTCTGCAGTTCTCATTATGTCATACATATAACTCCTTACAGCTTCCATCCTCGCCACGGCTTCAACGAGTGGAAACATTATACCTTCAAAAGATGCTATGGGTCTTCCCCAAACAACTCTTGACTTTGTGTACGAAATCGACTCTTCAAGCGATTCAGTCGCAGCTCCCACATAGCCCATAGGAAGAAGTATACGCTCAATGTCCAATGACCCCATCATCTGATAGAATCCTCTGCCCTCTTTCCCAATCAGATTCTCTTCGGGAATTTCTACATTATCGAATTTCACGGCTCCCAATTCCCAAGTTTCTTCCATTGCCTTGAAACTGGATTTCTTGATACCAGGAAGATCGGACTCCACAAAGAACATGCTGACTCCCTTTGCCCCTGATCCTTCACTGCCAGTTCTTGCCAGAACAAAGTACGCATCAGAAGAAGAGACGCCGCTTACAGGTCCTTTCTCTCCACTCAAGATGTACGATTTCCCCTTCTTGGTAGCAGTTGTAACAAAACCGCTAATGTCGGAACCAGACCCTGGCTCTGTTGAACCAATTCCGCCTTCTGCATCACCATTCAGAAACTTGGGCATCCATTCCTTTACTAATGCTTCATTGCCATACTCTGCGAACTTTTCATAAATTGTCAGGAGTGGCGCTGGAACTATTTGAGGGACTACTCTGCTTCTTCCCAGCTCTTCCTTGGCAATGCCCTGCATCATAACACTTCCTCCCTGCCCACCATATTTCTCAGGAATAGAAATCCCCATGATTCCTCTTCTTCCAGCTTCTTTCCGCAACCTCAGACGCACGCCAGCAGGATCTCTCTTCGCTTCGCTGTAGAGAGGGTCAACCAATTGAATGACAAAATCACGAATGGTCTTCCTGAACACAGCCTCCTCTTCGGTCTTGTCATGCGACCGCCATAATTCGGGCATTAATGCTTGCATTTTGAATTTTCATATAAAAGGCGATACATTTTCCCTTGAAAGGAAAAACTAGGCCTCTCCCACGAGAACTGCGGTCGAAGACCGTTTCTCACTTCGCTCATTCTCTCAGTTACAAGTGCTTCCGGCATTCATTGTAGTTCCATGCAGAGACTGGTTAGTCGCAACCAAAAGATAATTCTGATATATGAAAGCGCGTTGGTTCTGAATGATTTGCCAGGTCCATTAGATGGAATAGTCGTCGTAGACGCGACCAAAGTATTAGGTCCTCCATTTTGTACTCAGATTCTTGGAGACATGGGCGCCGAAATACTGAAAGTTGAACTCCCAAAAGCAGGTGATGATTTTAGACATGCCACTCCAATTGTCCAAGGAGAGAGTTACCATTTCATCCTTCATAACCGAAATAAGAAGAGCATTACTATCAATCTGAAAACTCAGGAAGGACGGGAAATCGTCTACAGGATGATTAGGAATGCAGATGTCTTCATCGAGAATCAGAAGCCGGGTAATGCGAAGATTCTTGGAATTGATTACGACACTCTCGGCAAAATAAACCAACGACTAGTATATTGCTCAATTTCGGGATATGGACAGAGTGGAGAACTTAAGGACTATCCGGCTTTCGACTTAATAGCCCAGGCTATGTCCGGAATTCTGAGCATATCAGGAAATTCTTTCGGCCCGTCTGTCGCAGGAGTCTCTTTTTCCGACCTAGGGTCGGGTATCTACGGCGCTCTAGGAATAGTCGCAGCATTGTTCGCGAGAGATAGGATTGGAACTGGCCAATTTGTGGACATTTCCTTACTCGATACATCAATATCAGTATTGGGTCAGATGGCGGCGTTGTATCTAGGAACAGGAAGCGTTCCGGGACCGGGAGATAAGGAAAAAGCGATAGTTCCGTATGGAATGTTTGAAACAAAGGATCGCCCAATAGTTCTGGAAGCTGCTGCTCAGCCTTCTTGGGAGAAGTTGTGTCAGGCTCTGGAATTGCGTGATCTACTAAAGGACGAACGATTTGCAACCCAGCCCCTTAGAGTGAAGAACAGAGAGATTGTTATGCCGATACTTGAGAAGGAAATAAAGAAGAGGAGTTCAGAAGAAGTCCTTGCACTCTTCAGAAAATTTGGAGTGCCAAGCTCGCCAATAATGAACCTGAAAGAGGTCTTCGATCACCCCCACGTGAAAGAGCGAATGGTGTCATATGTCGAACACTCGAAGCTCGGAAAAATAAAGGTAATCAGTCCTGCAATCAAGCTGACCAAAACTCCTCTTTCAATCCGATTGCCTCCTCCGATGCTTAGTCAGCACACAGACGAGATCTTAGCTCGGTTTGGATATGGCAGTAAGGAAATTGAACGATTCCATGAAGAGGGAATCGTGTAGTACGAGGCCTACTTACTGGTAGTCTGAGCTCAAGACCCTGGTTTGAAAGTTTCCAAGCCGGGCCGGTATTTCTTTTCTTTGAATCCTGAAAGTGCCCTCTCCCACGTATCACCTTGAAGAGCATTCTTCTCATGGAATTTAGCAGCCTCCCACTTCGCAGAGTCATCGTAATCTAGACGACGTGTCAGGTTGTAAGCTTCTTTACACATGGCGAGCGCCATTCCATCCTTTTGTTTCAGCACGTCGGCGAGTTCCATAACATGTCTTCTCAATTCACTATGGGGAACAACTCTGTTCACGAGTCTTATTCTGTCAGCTTCTTGAGCGTCGATTCTGCGACCTGTCATAGCAAGATCCACGAGGTCTCTAGGATGCAAGTGATATGCAGGGGCCCATAGAGCACCGACAGATGGAAAGGCCGCGAAGTTGATTTCAGATAAGCCAAAGACGGCTTTATCGGATGCAATCGCAAAGTCACAGAGGCTCATTATTCTTACTCCCGCTCCGAAACACCAACCGTTTACTTGTGCGATGGTCGGGACCCATAGATTCCTGAACTTCAAACCCCACTCGTGAGAGGTGTTCGAGATCTTTCTTCTTTGAACAGGTTTGTGGACATTAGCTAGAAAATTTCCTTTTAGATCTTGACCTGCGCAGAAACTGTCCCCAGCACCAGTAAGGATCACAACACGTAGACTATCCTGATTCTCGAGCTTTCGCATCAAATCCAACATTTCATCATGCAATGTTGGACTCAAGGAGTTTTTCTGCTCGGGCCTGTTCAATGTTATTGTAGTGATTCCATTTTCGTCTTCAACCTTAAGGGTAGTATATTTCTCTGATGCCAATTCGACGAGCACACTTCCGAATTTCTCAGCCCCTTTTGCGATTATTAATTATTGCTAATCTCCATTGAAATGCCCGACGTATTGAGAACATGTCTAATTCGTTAACAAAAGGTTGAAAGCCATGACGAAATTTGAATAGCGTATCCTGAATCAGGATTGGAATGAAGCAAGAAAATGAGAGCAGCAGTATTAGTTGCGCAGAAGCAGCCTCTGGCCATCCAAGATGTTGTTACACCCAATGTAGGGAGCGAACAGGTTCTAGTTCGAGTTAGGGTGTGCGGCATATGTCACACGGACATAAGTCTGATGACAGACTATCCTCTTAGAAAGCTTCCACCACTAATATTGGGACATGAGATTGCGGGAGATATTGAACGAGCACCGAATGGAACAGGATTCAAGAAAGGAGATCGTGTGCTGGTTAGGTGGACGATAACCTGTAGGGAGTGTGACTTTTGTAGAGAGGGTAGAGAAAATCTCTGCGAGAAGATCAAAGCCGTAGGAATTGACCAGGACGGAGGTTTCGCAGAGTTTGTTTCAGTGCCATTAGATAATGTCACAAAAATTCCCGACAAGCTGAAGTATGAGGAAGGTGCATTGGCTGCGGAAGCTCTTGGGACTTCTTACAAAGCAATAAAGAAGGCTCAAATTCAGCCTGACACCTACGTGGCGATATTCGGCCTCGGTGGGCTTGGCATTCCAGCTTGTAATATTATTTCGAAACTCCGGGGGGCAAAGGTTATCGCGGTAGATATTCTGGAAGAGAAACTTGAGTTTGCGAGAAGATATGGTGCGGATTTTCTGGTCAATGGATCGAGTTCAGATCCTATGGAGAAAATAAGAGAGATAACTGGTGGAAAAGGGGCAGACATGGCATTTGAATTTGTGGGAAGGAAGGAATCTATGGAAAATGCCGTCAAATCAGTGCGCAAAGGCGGCAAGGTAATGATCGTCGGCGCTACCGCGAATCCATTCTCTGTTAATCCATTCAGGATATTTCGAGAAGAAGTCGAGATCACCGGCTCGTACGGTTCGACAAAGAAAGATGTTAAAGAATTACTGGACCTGTTGGAAAGAGATCAGATAAGAACAGACGGTCTAATTAGTGGGCGCTGCAGTTTGGAAGAAATTAACAAGCAGGTTGACACGATTCGGAGAGAAAAGAATATCATCAGATCTCTGGTTTCAATATAAGATCCGAATTTTCCCGAAATTACACGCGTTCACTTTAAGGCTTAAATATTGCGATGAGTCCAAACCGCAGAAGATCCAATGCCTGAATGTGAATTTGACGGAGTAATAATCGGCGCAGGTCACAATGCACTTGTAATGGCCGGATATCTGGCAAAATCGGGACTGAAAGTTGCGCTTATAGAGAGAAGAAACGTAGTTGGGGGTGGTTGTTCAACCGTTCAGAGCAGTTTCTTTCCAGGATTTCTTCACGAATATCATTCAACATTCCATCGGAACATACCGAATAACCCCTGGTACAAAGATCTTGGATTGGATGCTTATGGCATACAATACATCTATCCACAAGTCAACAATGGAATGCCTCTTTCAAACAAGAAGTGTCTGATCATTCACGCTGATCCTAATGTTACCAAGAAATCAATAGAGCGAATATCGAAAAAAGACGCCCGAGTATACTACGACATCTATCACAAGTATCAGGACATGGGACGAAAAGTTTGGTTTGTACGAGACTACTCTCCCCCGATTCCTCCGGAGGAGGAACAGGAGCTTTTGAAGAAAAGCAAGATGGGTAGGGCGTTCTTAGAGATAAATCAAAACAGCGCGTATGACATGGTACACCAGCTATTCGAAGATGAACAACTAAGAGCTTTCTACTTGTTCCTTTTCGGAGTACGTGGGTATATGCCGTCATCTGTCGTTAAGAACACGGGTTTTGCTATTGTGGCGATGACCTTCCTTGGCAACAAAGCTATGCTCGCCAGAGGTGGTTCGAGCAGTCTCACAAATTGCCTCGCTGCAATGGTGATTTCAAATGGTGGAAGAATATTCCTCTCATCAGAAGTTTCCAGGATAATAGTTCATGATGGAAGAGCGACGGGAGTCGAAACAACAGACGGAAGAAAATTCGAAGCAAGGAAATTCGTTGTTAGCGGAGTAGATCCGACTCAGACTTTCCTGCGGTTTATAGGAAAGGATCATTTGGATAAGAAAATAGTATCAAAAGTCGAAGGTTACAAATACGGTGTGTCAGGGAGAAGTTTCGGGGTTCTCTTTGCTGCACATGCAGCTTCAAACCAACCCCCTAATTATGAATCCGCTCAGTGGGATCCCTTGATCAACCAGAGTTTCAATACTTGTGTTGGTTACGAATCACCTGCCCAAGTCGTGAAGCATTTGGAGCAGGCTGCAAATGGCAACGTTCCTGACGAGATTGGAATCCAGACTTCCTGTCCGACCCTATTCGATCCCAGTCGTGCACCTTCCGGAAAACATGTGTTGCTGGCATGGCAATTTGTTCCATATAATGTAAATGGAAAAGGACCTGAGGAGTGGGACAAACTACGCTACGACTACCTGGACAAAATCTACGCCAAGTGGGGAGAATACGCACCTAACATTAGCTTGAAGAGTGGCAATCTTCTTTACACATTCCCAGAAACTCCTATAGACACTGAACGAAATCTCATCAACATGCGAGAAGGAGATTTTCACGTTGGCGCACTGGTTCCGAGCCAGTTAGGCTACAATAGACCATTCCCAGAAGTATCCAGTTACAAGTGTGAAATCAAGAACCTCTATTTCACGGGAGCTGGCTGGCATCCAGGAGGGAACATTACTGGCGCTCCTGGATACAATACTGCTCGCATAATAATGGAGAATCTGGGCTTGAAGGTCTGGTGGAATCCTCCGGATCCGAGAAGAGATTGGGCAGAACTGGATTAAGCAAAGAAATAAGAGCGGTCGCACGAGATAGATAGAAGAAGACCTAATATCAGTCATGAAGACTACACATTGGAATTCAAACAGCAGATAGCATCGATACTTCTCTTTTTTTCTTGATGATCAGTCTTCCAACCTAACACACTCCGTTCGCTTGAAAACTAAGTCTATACAGAATGCCCCAGAACGCACTCTACAAACGGAACTGACTGTCACGCTATATGGACTCAATTCGATGTATCTAGTCCTAAGTTTGATTCGTAGCGAATATTGGAATTGTATATATGCGACATTAGGGTCGATCGGAATCTATAATGAGAGCGTACGTCTTTCTGGAAACAAAACCAGGAACATCTGAACAAGTTCTTGAATATCTTCGCAATATCTCGGAGCTAAAGGGGGTGAAACAGGTGGATTCTGTCTACGGCAGGTTCGATGCAATAATCATCATTGAGGCAGAGGATCTCAGCAGGTTGAGCAATCTCATTTACAGAGTTATAGAAAAAGTACCGAATGTAATTCACACTGAAACATCAATAGTGCTTTCCGGTACTTCTGAGAAGTGATGCAAGTATTTGCCTGTTACGGCATATGTTCTTGCTAGAGTGAAACCAGGAACTTCCGAGGATCTAGTAGGATCCAGAAAGATTCGCGGCGTAAAGATGGCCAATAGTGTATTTGGGCACTATGATGCTGTACTAGTGATTACTGCCAAAGACATGGACGAACTGTCGAAAACGATTTACGATGTAGTTGAAGCTCATCCGAATGTAGTGCGAACAGAGTGTCTAATATCGATACCATCGCTTCCTAGCGAGTCTGAAGCACATCCACAGAAGAGTTCAGACAAGTTTTCGCCAATCCTGTTTCAGTGTCCTAGTTGCAATTTGTTAAATGAACATGGCTCAGTCTACTGCAAATTCTGCGGGTATGTATTTAACGAACCATGACAGTCCATCCTACGTAATGACTGACTTCGTTCAGGCCTCGACCATACTTCGTACTGCGATATGAATCAAGAAGATCCACTTCAGCATTCTCAGAAGAATCATTATTTAGATACTGCACTTATGATGTTGCTAAGTGCCGCCCTCAATTTCTCTGAGCTGGTGGCGAAGGAAATACGCAGAAATCCCTCTCCTTGGTCACCGAATCCGGATCCGGGAGTTGTAACGACCCTTGCTTCCCTGACCATAAATTCTGAGGCTGCTTCAGATGACATGCCCAAACCTCGTATATCCAGGAAGCAGTAGAATGTACCCATCGCGTTGAAAGCGAGTCGAAGATTTTCACTCTTTTTGATTCCTTCGCTTACTATTTTCCTGTTTTGCTCATACTCATTCTGCCACGTTTTCAAAAAATCATGCGATCCGTTATAAGCAGCTTCAGCGGCCTTTTGGGCGACTGAGTTTGAGCATATGTTAATGGCATGATGAACTTTGAGAAAACTCTTCATAAATTCATCATTAGCAACGGCGAATCCGATTCTCCACCCGGTCATCGAATAAGTCTTTGATACGCTGTTCAGCGTCACAGTGCGATCCTTCATTTCTGGCAGAGATGAGATGCTCACATGTTTTGCGTGGTCAAACAGGATGCTCTCATATGGTTCGTCGGAGAGCACTACTAAGTTGTGCTTTATGGCAACATCCGCTATCTGCTTCAAGTTTTTCTCTGTTAAGACCCCTCCAGTAGGATTGTTTGGCGAGTGCACAAAAAGCACTCGTGTCCTTTCAGTAATCGAACGTTCAATATCTTCCGGCTCCAGTGAGAATCCATCTTTCATCTTGTATGGAATAATGACGGGTTTCCCTCCCAACAGCACTGTGTGCGCGTAGTACGGTGGATAGAATGGAGAAGGGATCAGGACTTCATCCCCGGGGTTCAATATTGTTTTTAGGGCGACGTACAGGCCCGCTTGCGCGCCACTCGTCACGAAAATCTCTCTTTCGGGATCGGCATCAAGATTATTTTCTCTCTTTAGTTTACTCGATATGGCTGTCCGAAGCTCTAAAAGCCCCGATTCTGGAGTGTACCTAGTGAAACCATCCTCAATGGCCTTCATCGCCGCGTGTCTAATGTGTTCGGGCGTATCGAATCTAGGTTGACCGATATTGAGATAAATGACCTTGTTTTCTAGTCCAAGATTCCTGACGTAATCACCAATCTTGTAAAATGGCGACTTTGGAATAGCAGATACGTAATCAGAGATTTGTGTTTTCATTTCACCATATTCACGATTTTGCCAGCTATGGGCGAATTATAAGCATCCCCGCACCATGCATTTTGTTGAAATAAGCCCAATGCTGGTCTTGTATATTTTTTGGTCTACCTTTTTGTCCTTCTTTATCTGATAAAATGAAGAAGGGAGGGAAACCTCGACTTGACGACAAATCCGCTTTGACGCTTCCTTGGCCAGAGGAAATGCTAGACGCATAGTCGTTTTAGCAATCAACCAACAATTACTAGGAAAGACCATTACTTATTGTGAGTAGGATTATGACCTGCACTTCTAGAATTCAATGCGCATGATTCTTCATCCGAAGAAGCTTCAAGGCATTCAAAAAAGGAAACCGCATTGATATGGGGGCATGCTTAAATCTGCAGTTGTTAACCAACGACCAATATGTCAAGCGTTCAGACGGAATTCGACGTTATTGTCATAGGTGGTGGTGTTAATGGACTCACAGCAGCTGGATATTTGGCCAAAAGTGGCCTGAAGACACTGGTTATTGAACGAAGAGATCAGCTAGGAACTCATTCCGTTACCGAAGAATGGAGCTATCCCGGCTTTCGTTCCAGCCCTCATGCAACTTCGCAATGGACGGGCAATAGTCCATGCATGTTGGACTTGGAATTGGAGAAGTTTGGACTAAACCTTTACCCAGGTAGATATACTCGCGCAATGACTTTCAAAGATGGGAAATCTATGGTGCCTGATGCGTGGGACGTCAATGGCTTTTACAATGCTTACAAACTCTTCTCCGAGAAGGATGCTAAGACATTTTCAGATCTGTTCAATGCACTAACTGGCAACACTATAATGCAAGATTTCTACTTCGCCGCTCCTTCAACTGAAAGATGGGACTGGCTGATTCAACAAATAGCGAAGCTGCCGCATATCCCGGAAGAGTGGTGGGACATGACTGGTTTTGAGCTTGCGGAAGCACTTTTCGAAGATGAACACATTAAGACTTGGATTACCTCGATGTCAACCGGGGTGGGATGGGCGGCTAATGAGAAATTCGTTGGTCCTCTCGGCGTTATCTTGATGTCTACGTCGTTTGCTCCTAATCAGCAGGCATTAGGAGGAGCTCATCAAGTTCCACACGCTCTTTTTCGCTGCATCGTAAATTACGGCGGAAAGATCCTCCAGAGCTGTGACGTAGAGAAGATAATCATAGAGAATGGAGAAGCAAAAGGGGTGAAGCTCGGAAAATACTCAGCTTATCCGCAGAAGACACTAATGGCAAGAAAAGCCATCATTAGCGACCTCAGCCCAGTTCCAACTTTTGTTAATCTAATAGGTGAGGACTATATGGACAAGCAGGCTTATCGGATGATAAAGTATGGTTTCGATTACGAGGGTGGCATCTTGTTGACAGCTTCATTCATGACGACAGAGCTTCCTCGATGGAAAGGTAGCGAGGGTAATCCGAACATGCAAAAAGCATGGATGTTCCATTGTGGCGTAGAGTCAGTGTCAGACATCCAGCGAACGCAGGCAGATCTGTTGTCAGGAAAGATCCCTAACCCGATTTCATCAATGGGTGGGAACTTCGTACTATCACTTTATGACAATACAGCTGCACCAGCAGGTTACCATAATGTACAGTTCTGGCCAGAGGTTCCGTTCCACCTCAGAAATAAAGGAAATGTAGAGGCATGGGATTCAATCACTCCTGAAGTTGTC
>JAJYUX010000025.1 GCA_021792315.1 archaeon | reverse complement strand
CATTCTCCGCTGGACCTCGGAGATTAACCCTTCGATCTCGTCGGCTTTGCATTTCTTTGTGCGCGTGAGTTCACTCTTCGCCTCGTCGGAAATCTGGACATTGATGTTGTGTCCTCCGAAATTCCCGCCGAAAGCGACTCCGTCAAAATCAATTTTCAATTTGCTACCTGCGTTTTCTACGAGAAAGTATCCTTTGATCCTATACGATGCGCCGAGCCCTTCGAGCCAAGTTACATGAATCTCGTAGAGGTCATCGATCAGAGTCAAGAGTCATTGAGTCTCTGGAATTTCGGATTTATATCTTGCGAAGACTAACATGAGTTAGAATCGCACAATCGCGCGATGCTGATTGAAATGTCAAGAGAAATCGAATCATTCAACGTCATCATTTCAGGTAAGGTCCAGGGAGTATTCTTTAGAGCCTCCATGAAAAGAGTCGCAGAAGAGTGCGAATTGGTTGGTTGGGTTCGAAATCTGGAAGATGGTAGAGTCGAGTCCCTCGTCCAGGGTAGATGGACTGATATCCAAAGAATATTGGAATGGTGCAAAACTGGTCCGAGGAATGCCGCCGTCTCGAAGGTTGAGGTTAAGAAGGTGAATCCACAAGCTGATTTGCGAAATTTCTCCATAGTCTATTGACAAGAACGCGCCGAAAAGCTTAATGTCAGTTTTCGGGACAAAAGGAGACGGGCTTGAACTGAGCCCGTACTGCGAAAATGGTTGATTTGGAAATTGTCTAAGAAAGTAGCGCTAATCAGAGGGGATGGGACTGGCCCTGAGCTTGTAAAGACAATGTTGAGTGTTCTTCGCACCACAGGGACTGCTACCGAATTCATAGAGTGCGACGCGGGAGCGGAATGGTGGGAGCAGCATCGTGGCGCTTCTCTTGTGCCAGAAGAGACTTGGAACATTCTAGGCAACGTCGACGCCTGCTTCAAAGGCCCAACTACAACACCGTGGACACCAGGCTCCCCAAGAAGCGTTGCGGTGAGCATCAGACAGCGATTCAATCTTTACGCAAACGTGCGACCGATAAAGACCTTCAAAGGTCATGTTTCTCCACTGGGAGAGGTAGATTTTGTCTGTGTAAGAGAAGCCACTGAGGGAATGTACAGCGGGCTTGAACATCGATTGAGCAATGATGTCGCGATTGGCATCAGAAAGATTACGAGACAGTCAAGCGAAAAAGTAGCAGATTATGCATTCAAAGAGGCACAGAGGAGAGGGTGGTCCAAGGTATTCGCTATAAATAAAGGAAACATTTTGAAAGAGAGCGATGGTCTCTTCATGGAGGCCGTCCATTCGATTGCTTCAAAGTATCCGAGCATCAAACTGGAGGAGACATTCATTGATAATTGCTCGCAGCAACTAGTAAAGAATCCTGCAATCTTCAATCAGTCTATACTTCTGAGTACTAACCTTTTCATGGACATAATCTCCGAGGAGGCATCAGGATTGATTGGTAGCATTGGTACTGTGTATTCAGCCAACATAGGAGACAAGTACGCCATGTTCGAACCTGCCCATGGTAGCGCGCCGAAGTACAAGGGTCTCGATAAAGTGGATCCAGTCGCAACTATACTGTCTGGAGCATGGATGCTCGGATACCTTGGAGATGAGAGGTCATCAAGCGCAATTTTTGAAGCCACCAAGAGTGTAATCGAAGAAGGCAAAGTCATAACTTATGATCTGGGCGGTTCGGCAAAGACTTCAGAGATGGCGAGTGCTATATCGACCAGAGTGCTGAAGATCCTCAAGTGACTTGGGAATAATTTACTCTACGTGCACCTTTTATTTCTTCGCCGAATTTGGTGACATTCTGGTATCGAATCTCAGGACGAGATTTTATTAGAAACTCTAACGATTCTCTGCCGATAGTGAGCTTTGTGGGCCGATTCAGATTTTGTATTTGATTGTGCTTGCTTACCGAGTAGCGGCCTTCAATCTTACCAAAATCCATTCCGGCCACAATGAGTGCTAAAGGATGAAAATCGCAAACAACGAAACAGGCTCTGTCACCGTCGGTCAGTCCTCCGTAATTTGTAACATTTGCGACAGAGGACACCTGAGTTGTTCCAATTACATTCGATCCAAGCGATGGTACTATCCTTTTCACAAGCTGCGTATTATCTCCGTGCGCATGGACAAATACGAGTCCCTCGTGAGAGCATCTCTCCAGATTGTTCTGGGTACAGCTATCTAGGTCGCTCACAACGATAGATGGAATTATGGAATTAACATACAGTGCATCAGCGGCTCCGTCGGCGGCCACCACAGTAGGGTGTCTTTGATTGACAAATTCGTAAAGTCCTTTGATATCGGATTCCAACGAAGGTCCAGCACCGAACATTATTACTTCCTTTCCCATGATCTTATCGCTCACTTTCTGGATCAATTCTGCCTTTTCGGTTGTCAGGAGATTAGAAAGTACATCTCTCGCTTCCTCATCCCGCGATTTGTCGAACCCAAGATCATGCATAATCCTTGGATAAAATGTCTCGAACCAGAGAGATCCTAAAGAAGAATAATCCACATGGAGAGTTCTTCTTGGAATACATTTAATGCTTCTATGGAAAATCCAAGTTTTGTAGACACCCTAATGATCGCTGGAGATCTGGGAGGAATTAGAGTTGGGGACAGAAATCCCGTTCGTATGATGGGTGTGATTAACCTCTCAGAAAATTCATTCTACACCGGTTCCATCGCGAGTTCTGATGATGCTATTAAGAGAGCGGTTCTCCATCTCCGAGACGAGGGAGCTGACATCATAGACATAGGAGCAAGATCGACAGCTCCGTATCGGGCTTCTGAAGTGTCCACGCAAACCGAATCGCGTCTCTTGACGAGAGCTCTGAAGATTGTTTCGAAACTCGTCGATGTGCCAATATCAGTCGATACGACAAGATTAGAGGCTGCCAAGCTATCTTTTGAAGAGGGAGCAACGATTCTAAATGATGTGTTCGGCTTTACACAGACTGACGGAGGGAGACTTGCGAATTTGGTGGCTTCCAAAGATTACTCACTCATAACATGTGCACACGAGCCAAGAATCTCCAAACACGCTGATGCAGTTGAAAGCGTCTTGAGTCGCTTGGAAACTAGCTTGGAATTTGGAGAAGATCATGGCATAGATCCGCGAAAGATTACGATCGACCCAGGGATTGGATTTTTTACGGATGAAAGAATTTCAAATGTTGAGTGGAACGTTTCAATTCTTGCTAACCTTGAAAAACTGAGAAGACTACGAAGGCCAATTTGCGTAGGGCTTTCAAGGAAACGTTTCATAGGAAAATTGCTCGGAAGAGACGATCCGGATGACCGACTTGAGGGATCGCTAGGTGCCACTGCCGTGGCTGTGTTCAACGGCGCACATTTAATTCGAACGCATGATGTCATGCAAACTAGACAGGCCGCAAAAATCGCGAAAGCCATCCGAGAAAAAGGTTTAAGCCATCAAGACGAAAAATGAGACCGGATGTCGAAGCCAGATTCAAGAAATGAGGAAGATGTGAAGAGAGCGGCCGAACTCAGAGAATGGCTCGAATCGAGAATTCAGGAAACTGAAGCGGAGCTTGGTCGTCTGAGGGACATGCAGCTTGTGGTTGACTCGGTTCTGAGGAAGAGTAGTTTCGTACCCGCGGCTGAACTTAAGTCCACACAAATCTCGAAACAAACTCAGCGGGGGAAGACAATCGCGGCAGATACTTCAGTCGCGAACGTGATCCAAGAGACACGCCAACTGCGCAGATCCAAAGATGGCCTTCTGATCGCAAACGCGTTTGTTGGACCTAGCTCCGTAGTCATCGTTCCGAGTAGCGATGTCAAAGTAGCTCAGGATTTGGCCCCATTTCAGACTTTTTTTGTGAACAGAATTCTGAAAGGATTTGAATCCAAGGATCAGGAATTCGTTTCCTCCGGGAAAATTAGTCAATCTGAAATTCTCACTTATTCAGTTGAAGAAGCCGGTGGTAGTATCAGTAAAATAACTGTAAACAACTATCGAGATAATTCAAGACTGAGCGAAATTCTGAGTACTGCAAATTGGGCATTAACTCGAATGCTTGAGAAGAAATGAACTAGGGCCACCAATAAAGGCTTATAGACATCTTTCCTTGATACATTTTTGGCAAGGGAGAATATCGAGGTATTTCGCCTTGCCAGCAGATTCTTACTCAAAATTAGTTAACGCTAGAGGAGTCTATACTTTCCGCGATTTCGTGCTTTTGCCGGGTAGAAGTGACATCGAGCCTTCGAATGTGGATCTATCCATCAAATTGACAGCTAATGTGAAATTGAATCTGCCCTTGGTATCTTCACCCATGGACACTGTAACTGAAGCAGACATGGCGATAGCAATGGCGCGACAAGGAGGAATTGGAATCGTTCACAGGAATATGTCTATAGAAGAACAGGTTGAGAACGTCAAGAAGGTGAAACGGGCTGAATCTTTCATCATTCGCGATGTAGTCACAATAAGCCCTAGTCAGAAAGTTTCCGAAGCTTTCGATCTTATGGTCAGAAAAAGCATCTCAGGCCTGCCTGTGGTCGAAGGTGATGAGAAACTTGTTGGAATACTTACTAGGCGAGACGTCAACTTTGCCGACAAAGGCGAAGTAGTCAGTAAAGTCATGACGAGCGACGTGAAGGTCGCCGGTGCAGATGTCACAATTGAGGAGGCAAAACGGATCATGCATCACTATCGAGTAGAGAAGCTGCCAGTAGTTGACAATAACAAGAAGCTACTTGGGTTGATCACAATAAAGGATGTTTATTCTCGCGAAAAAAATTCTTTGGCTTCGAGAGATTCAGAGGGCAGACTACTCGTTGGAGCTTCGGTCTCCCCATTCGACGTACAACGCGCAAAAGCACTAGAGAAATATGTTGACGTGCTCGTTTCGGATGTGGCACACTTTCATAATGTCAATGTAATAGAGTCAGCGAAGAGACTTACAAAAGAAGTGAGTACGGAGTTCATCGCTGGGAACATAGGCACAAGCGAAGCGACTAAGGATGTTATCGCAGCACTTGATGGCCGGGTCTCGGGCATTAGAGCCGGCGTAGGTTCTGGTTCCATTTGCATCACTTCTGAGGTGACGAAGGCCGGAGCCCCTACGCTGTTTGCGGTTGCACAGATTGCAGAAACACTTGCCCAAGAAAAGTTGAACATTCCTATAATTGCTGACGGCGGAATTAGGGCAGCAGGGGATGCCACACTAGCACTGGCTGCAGGGGCGTCGGTTGTTATGATGGGGAATGTGTTTGCAGGATGTACTGAATCGCCTGGCGGACTCATAAAGATAGGTGGTAAGTACTACAAGCCATATCGTGGCATGGGCAGTACGTCATCAAGGCAAAAGCGTTTCGCGATGGATAGATACAATCAGCCAGCCAAGGGCATCGCAGAGGGCGTCGAAGGCGTCGTTCCCTATCGAGGTGATGTTCAGACGGTTGCCGAGGAGTTCGTGGGAGGTCTGAGGGCGGCTTTCGGCTACGCAGGTGCAGCCTCAATTCCAGATTTGTGGACGAAAGCAAGATTCGGCGCAGTAACTGCGGCTGGTGTTGACGAGCTACGGCCTCACAACATTATATTGCCAGGCGAAGAGAAGATTTAGGACGTTGCGAGATACGGGCTCACTCGAAAAGATTATCGTACTCGATTTCGGAGCACAATACGCACACCTCATTTGTCGAAGAATAAGGGAGCTGGGTGTATACGCCGAATTAGTCCCATTTGACATCTCTCCAGATGAAGTGATAAAACGAAATACAATGGGAATAATTCTCTCCGGGGGCCCTAAGAGTGTCTATGTGCGAGGTTCACCGCTTCCGAATAAGAAATTGTACGCCATAGGATTGCCAGTTTTGGGCATCTGTTACGGGCTTCAGGCTGTTGTTCATCAGAATGGTGGAAGAGTTAGTCAATCTTCCAAGAGAGAATTCGGAAAAGCGATTCTCAAGATCAATAGTAATATTGCGCTATTCAAAGGACTCGGTACACAAACTGTTTGCTGGATGAGTCACGGAGACGCTGCAGAGTCACTTCCATTGGGATTCGCGAGCATAGCTTCAACAAGTAACTCACAATATGCCGCGATTTCATCTGGCAACATTTTTGCCGTGCAATTCCACCCTGAAGTGACACACACGGAACATGGAATGCAGATTTTGTCCAATTTTGTTTTCGAAATTTGCAAAATGAAAAGAAACTGGACTACAGAGATCATGATTGAAGACGCTATATCGGAACTCGAGGAAACAATCGGAAAAGATGATCGGGTTATCTGTGCTCTGAGTGGAGGAATCGATTCAGCAACGACGGCGGAACTTCTACAACGTGCGATCGGGAAGCGGCTCTATTGCGTATTCGTAGATCACGGGCTACTCCGGAAAGGAGAAAAGGAAAAAATCGAATCTGCTTTCAGGGGGAAGCTAGGAAAGAATCTGATTGTACTCGACGACTCAAGAATTTTCTTGAAAAGACTTGAAGGAGTTAGAGACCCAGAAAAGAAACGCGTGATAGTCGGACGGGAATTTATTAAGTCATTCACTAGGGTGAGCAAGAGATTGGGGAACATAAAGTGGCTCGCACAAGGAACTCTCTATACGGATATTATTGAAAGCGCAGCGGGGAGCTCAAAACATGAATCAAAGATCAAATCACATCACAATGTTGCAGGGCTCCCTAAGAGACTAGGATTCAAACTAGTAGAACCTTTGAAAGATTTCTACAAGGACGAAGTGAGAAATGTTGCCGCAGCACTCGGTCTCTCAGGAGAGTTAATCAACACTCATCCATTCCCGGGCCCAGGGCTTTCGGTCAGAATAATCGGTGCAGTTACAAAGAAGAAGCTCGATATTTGTAGAGATGCAAGTTCGATCGTGGAAGAGGAACTTGCGCGTGCAGGACTTTACAACAGTGTCTGGCAGGCATATGGAGCCGTCGGAGACGACCTCGCTACAGGGGTTCTTGGAGATGAAAGAAGAATGGGACACATTGTAATTGTCAGAGTTGTGGAGTCAAGAGAAGCAATGACCGCCGATTGGAGTAGATTGCATTATGACATTCTTGAGAAGATAAGCAACAGAATAACGAATGAGGTGCAAGGGGTTACTTGGGTTGCCTACGCAATAAGTAGTAAACCCCCCTCAACTATAGAGCCTCAATGATTGTAGTTGTCACGAATAGTCCGGTACACTTCGTCTAAAGTAGGAGCGATGGCATCTTCTCTTGACACGTATATTCCAGCTGCGGTATTCGCAAATATGAGTCTATCAGAGCCTTTCAACCCAGCAAGATGTCCTGCGAGATTCGCTGCAGCCCAAATATCTCCAGCTCCTGTTATTGTCTTCTGGGCGACTCTAAGACATCCTTCCGAAACGACATCTCTTCCTCTCGCAGAAACGCTGAATTTACTTGTGTGAAGATCGACAACTGAGCCGAATCCATCAGAGAGTATAGCGGCAGCTTTTTTCAAATCTTGAGTGGTGTAGTTATGAGGCAAGTTGTGTCTGAAGAGCGTCTTGGACATTTCCCTCGCTTCATTCTCGTTTAGACTCACATAGTCTACTAATCCAGAATCAAAAACTAGTTGTTTCAACTCCTTCAACCGAATTTGCTGTCCTGTCAGATCAGCGGGATCGAAGAATGTTAATGCCCCATGCTTCTTGGCTAGGGAAAATACTTTCCTGCATAATTCGTTTCCCTTCGCATTGACAGCCCAGTTCACTATTGCGACAATTTTAGAATGTGAAACTTGATAGAGGTTGGAGTCAGAAAGTTTGGTTCCGTCGAAATTGCCTAAATCTCCAGGATCGCTGATCATAACATTGACTCTACGACTCTTCAGTCTATATTCCAGCGCAATAGTGTATCCTGGGTCACCCTGGATGGTCTGGATGTGCACATTGGGAAGATTCCTGAAAGTTGCTAGTAGGATCTCTGCAGAAAGTGAATTGGCAACAGCTAAGAGGTTCACTTCTGCACCAAATACACCTAGAGCATAAGCTAGATTTACTGCGTTTCCGCCTTTGGCTTCTTCTTGTCTTATTCCTCTGACACTTCCTCCCCCCTGTTCGCCCTTGCGTCTGATCGCCGATACAAGATCATCGAGATTTTCAAAGCGAACAAATCTGTCCACAAAGAAGTCAATCATGACTGTTATTTTGCCAACTGATGGAAGTCCCGCGATTGCCTTTGAGATCCGGGCCGATTTTTGTCGATCCAAATGGTAGTCGCACAGGATGTGACAATTCCTCTGCTGATAGACTATTAAAGTGAAATTTCTACGAAGGTTTTTTAGACGCAAAGCGAGAAAACTTCACGGGCTGCGCATAGTTGACCAATGAGACTAAACGGATGTCTTACTTAAAACGCGAAGAATTGCTTGGGAAGACGGTAATTTCAGGCAACGCGGAAGTGATTGGCACCGTGAAGGAAATTGTCGTTTCGACAGATGGCAAAGTCGGATTGCATGTGGAGCCAAAAGCATCTTCTGGAACGAATACCGAGGAGACTATTGTCAATGCAGACGAGATTCAAGCGATGGCTGACGTTATCTTGTTGAAAACTACTGGCTCTAACCATAGCAAGGTTGCCGAGCCTCCCGTTCTGTCGCCGCCTCCAATGCCTACATTGACTTCGGGGCCGAGAAGCTGCAACCATTGTGGTTATACTAACAGCGCAAATTCGAGATTCTGCATAAAATGTGGAAAGTCATTACAAAATGGATAAGATATCCTATCGGAAAGTGAATTCCAATCCTTCAAACTCGCGTGTCAGACTGTGGACTCTGCGCCTTGTTTGTTCCCTGTTCATATGAGGTTTGAATGAGTCAGCAATAATGGCTGCGATTGTCTCCATTTCGCCCTCTTTCATCCCACGACGTGTGATCTCGGAAGTTCCCAATCTGATTCCGACATCCGTTATGATATCCACTGACTGGAGAATGTCTGCAATTTCGACTGATTTTACTACATCGAAGTCCAAAAGTACTTGGTGGGACATCGTGAACCCAAGTGAATCACACTTCACTGGGACTCCGATCTCATAAAGTGCTTTCGCAAGAGCTTTAGAGTTCTTAACCACCTGCGAGGCATACTTACTTCCGAATCTCGAAAGTTCCAACATAGAGTAAGTGAGAGAAGCTACTCGATTCCAGTGAATATTGTCCACTATACCGGGGTGAACACTTCTATCGATTACAGAGAAGACTTGTTCATCATTCGACAGAATCAGACCCCCCTGCGGACCGAATAGCGATTTGTGAGTCGAGCCCATCAAGATGCTACATCCCTCTCTCAGTGGATCTTGAAATTGGCGACCTGCAATGAGTCCCATCACATGAGAGCCATCATAAGCGACAAGTCCTTCATACTCTGTCGGTACAGATCTTCTGACCTCATAGGGAAATGGTATGAAGCTTGAACCAAAGATCGTCATCTCTGGGCGCTCGGACTTAAGCATCGAAAATGTCTCTCGAGGGATTATGTTCATCAATTTCGGATCGAACGG
Organism: archaeon; assembly: GCA_021792315.1. The sequence goes on along the minus strand of JAJYUX010000025.1, from coordinate 8,609 downwards.
AAAGTGAAGATTCTTCAGAGATAGTAAACCACCTAATCCAACCTCTGATGACCCGGGGTAACCGCCATATTTGGGTGGACACGTAACAACTTTGTTTCCTGACTTAAGAAATGACAAGTACAATATCAAAGAGCAAGTATGTCCGGATATAGGACGGACATCAGCGAATTTCGCCCTGTACAGGTCTCTAGCAACATCGATGGCCATTGATTCAATTTCGTCCGTGTACCGTGTTCCTCTGTAGAAATGGTCTCTAGCCGAATATCTGTTTGACAGGTCGGTAGAAAGAAAACGGCGCGCTTCGGGACTGGCAAAGTTTTCGGATGCCACAAGATTGAGAGTCTGCTCTGTACGCCAGTTCTCATGCTGTCTTATCAACTTCCTCAAACTTACAACTCGTTCTATGACAGAATCTCTGTTCAAGTCTACTCACATGTCATAACCCATTTCTCACGAACAGCTCAAGCATCTTACCAGATCTGTAGCCGTCTGGATCTATTACAACACTCAAGTACCCGAGCTTTTTCAGAACGCGTTCAATCTCAGAACTTCGTTGAATTGCAGTCGGAACCGCAGGTTTATTCACTTCCACACTCGCCCTTTCCCCAATTGTCCGTACTCGCACCACATTCGCATTTGTTATGAATCGCACCGCATTCTCGGCAGTTTCTATCTTCCTGAGAGTCTCCAAATCGATCTTCTGTCCAAATGCCACTCGGCTGGAAAGGCAAGCTTCACTTGGACGCTCCGAATTGGAGAGTTTGAGCAATCTCGCTACAGACCTAATTTGTTCCTTTCCGATGTCAAGCTCCACGTAAGGTGCCCTGAAACCAGCTTCTCGAAGAGCTTTGATTCCAGGTCTCGGAGATCCCATGTCGTCTTTATGAGTCCCATCTATGCACACTTTGATGGCTAGTCTTTCTCGAACGGGTTGAATAGCGTCTGCGAGATTTCTTCTGCAAAAGTAGCAACGTGTTACCCCATTCGAGACATACTCGGGTGTGCCAAGATCGTGTTGTTGAACCTCTATCAGCTGAATGCCCAACTCGGCCGCTACTTCGCGGGTCGCTCTCTTTTCCACTTCAGAGAAAGATGGTGATAGAGAAGTGACCGCGTACGCACTATTAGAGAGCGCTTTTCTTGCGCAGTACGCAAGCAATGAGGAGTCCACACCTGCAGAAAACGCCACTATGCATGAAGTAAAAGGCTTGAACCAATTAATCAAATCACTTAGAAGTTCCGGGGGAGTTCTCCCGCTATTTCTTTCAACTAGTTCAGCCAAACACACAGCTCCTGAACTTCATCTTAGATTGAGTCTCTTTCTAGTAGACTCCGTTATCAAGTCAATAACTTCCCGAACTGAGACTCCTGTTCTTTCTGATATTTCTCTTGCTTGAGAAAATTCTGGTTTAATCCTCACTGAATTTTCGTTGTTTGCAACCTTTACACTGACAGTTCCGTGGTAGCTCTTCAGTTTGAATGGAATGACGTGGGTAGTACGCGGAACCATGAGTCTGTCATACTCTATTGTCTTCATTCCCAAAGTGCCCGTCTCCTCAAACATGATTTCGGCCATCTTATTCACGGAACTTGGCGTTGCGGTAATGCGTATGGTATGTCCAGTTCTTCCTTTCTTTCCTGCAAAAGGAGTTGTAATGACGTCAAGTGCTCCTTCATTCATAAGGCGCTCGATTGCTCGAGAAACAACTTCCCCAGAAACGTCGTCCACATTTGTCTCTAGTATCGCCACCCTGTCTTTTGTAAACCTCAATTTTCGAGATTGCGGCGATTTCGGCATGTACGGTACACGTGGCACAAAGTTACTGTTTAAGAATTGTGATTCTTTGAACCAAGGTGATTCTAATTAGTGGTTGCACTATTAGCGCAACTAAACTTAGTTTCGTAGCTCCGGAGTTTTCGAAAAAATGCTTTTCTAGGCGAGAATGATTTGACTAGACTCAAGGTCTCAATCAAATGATTTCAATCATAGGTTCCGGACGCGTGGGAAGCACTCTTGCAATGGTATTGATGCAACGAAACATAGATGACATAACCCTTGTAGATGTTATACCGAAACTCCCGGAAGGCGAAGCTCTTGATTTGAGCCACATGGCCGCAGAATTAGGTATAGATGTCAAAATAAAAGGATCAAATGACTATTCTGCAATAAGAGGATCTGACATGGTTGTAGTTACAGCAGGGCTGGCTAGAAAACCCGACATGACCAGAATGGACTTGCTCCTAAAGAACACTGGAATTGCAAAGGCCGTGTCTGCAGAAGTGGCAAAATACGCTCCTAATTCAAATCTTCTATGGGTTGCGAATCCTTTAGATGTGCTGGTCTATGTTGCCCTTAAAACAACTGGATTCAAGAAGAACAGAGTGTTCGGAATGGGGGGTATGCTTGATTTGTCTAGATTCAAAGAGTTTCTGTCCGCGAACTTGAACATATCAAGATCTTCAATCAGTGCTCTTGTGATTGGTGAACATGGTGAAGCTATGACACCAATTCCTAGCTATACTTCTGTAAACGGAATACCGATAAGGAATTTTCTGTCCGAACAACAGCTTGATGACGCCGTGGAGAAGACAAGAAAGATTGCGGCGGAAGTCATCGCGAAGAAGGGAGCTACGTTTTATGCGCCTGCCAGTGGGATTGCCAGAATGGTGGAAGCGGTTCATTACGACAAAAAGGCCCTACTTCCGGTTTGTACGTATCTTGAAGGAGAGTATGGTGCTTCAGGCCTCTGTATCGGTGTTCCAGCAATTCTAGGTAAAGATGGAGTGGAAAAGATAATTGAGCTCAAACTTTCAGACAAGGAGAGACAGTCTTTCGACAAGGGTGTGGCGAACGTTAAGGAAGCAATTGCTTCGATTCAGGTCTAACCGTATCTGTGCGAAAGCCCTCTACCCCACCTGGGAAACTTCCACTCGATGTTCGCATAAGGACATATGATCCTGCACGCACCACATTCAACACAATTGTCGTATGAGACAACGTTCTTCTTGTCTTCCTCCCATTTGTAAACGTCAGCAGGACATAGAATCATGCAAGGTTGAGGGGTACCATTTATCTGAGCACACTTTTTGCAAATTTCCTGATCAAGGACAACTAAGTGTGGCCGCTCATCAAGTTTGTATTTTGCGAGGTATAGTTTCTCCTCCACCGATGTATTGGAATTCGGAGAAGGTTGCTGAGAAGTTTGTGCTGGAACCATGATATCACCTAAGTTGCGATTCTGTACAATTCATAAATGTCCTTGAGGAGCCCCATCCTACCTCTTCTTGTGTAAATTTCGTCCTTGATCTCCTTTAGGTGTTCTTGTTTGGGCCTTCCATCAACTTCAAAGAACTTGTAAAATATATCGTTCATCAATTCGGGATACAATGTCAAGAACTGCCTTTTGGATGCAATGAATTGAGGAACTCGTCGAAACTTCTTCAAATCCTTGAGAACGAAACATTCCTCGAGATATCTGCGATAATTTGACAGTTGGTTTGCAGTATAATTGTTTGCTCTCTTTGCTTGCACCGCAGCTTGTCCTGAATACATGCCGGAAATCATGGCGAAATTAGTTCCTTCCCAATTTAGAGCATTGACCAACATCGCCGCGTCACCAGCAACCATGATACCATCAGAGAAGATTCGAGGTATCTTATCATATCCTCCTTCGGGAATCAAATGCGCTGTGTATTCTCGAAGTGCAGCACCATCGATCAGGGGCTTTATCGAAGGATGTGACTTGAGCCACTCCAAAATGTCCTGCGGCCTAGTCTTGTTTGCCGCAAGATCACTCATTATCGCACCCATCCCAAAGGAGATGGTGTCCTTGTTTGTATAGATGAAACCGGCGTACTCTTCATTTCGGCCACCGTATATCATCACTGTTGCACCTTCATCACCTCTCAAGTGGAATCGGTCTTCAATTTTCTCTTTGGGGAGGGCGTAGGTCTCTTTCACTGCCAAGGCGATATCTTCTGGTTTCCACTCGTCATGAAGTCCTGCTCCCTTGGAGACCAGGGAATTTACGCCGTCACAAGCGATTACTACATCAGCAGACAAGTCTCCTCTGTCGGTCGTCACTCCGTTTACTCTTCCTTCAGAATCCTTGAGCACTCCGGAAACCGTTGTCTTTGTGAGAAGCATAGCTCCATTTGTCTCCGCCTGTTGAGCAAACCATTTGTCGAAACGCGCTCGAAGCGCAGTGAACGAGTTAAAATCTTTGTTGAATTTTTGGTTTCTGTGACTAATTGATACGTGAGATTCTTGGGAAAGTAGCCAGTATTGGTATTCGATAACTCTCCGTTCGATTGGAGCAGTCTTCCAAAATTCTGGAACTATCTGAGCTGTCGGCTTCGAGTAGACAATTCCTCCAAACATGTTCTTGCTGCCTGCGAAATCACCGCGCTCAATTAGGGCTGTGCTCAACCCAGCCTTGGCCGTGGTGATGGCACTGGAAACGCCCGCCGGTCCTGCCCCTACAATTATCACGTCGTATTTTTCTGTCATATCAAATCCGCTACTAGTTAGTTCTCGCGAGCCCTCTAGCTTTGATTTCATCCATCAGACAAGGCACGATTTGGAACAAATCTCCGACAATACCGAAATGTGCATAACCGAATATCGGAGCATCTGGATCTTTGTTGATTGCAACTATGGTGTCTGAATTCTCCATTCCTACTGCATGCTGTATGGCGCCTGAAAGGCCGATCGCGAAATACAGTCTCGAACGAACAGTCAATCCTGTTTGACCGATTTGGTTTTCCTTTGGAATCCAACCTAGGTACACAACTGCTCTCGTAGCGCCAACTTGGCCGCCCAATACATTTGCCAGTTCTTCTATGACTTGGATATTCTTGGGATTCCCTAGTCCTCTTCCAAAAGAGACAATTACGTCAGCCCCTTCCAATTTGGCCGCCGCTTTTTCCATAGGAGTGAAGGATAAGATTTTCTCTCTGATTTCTTCTTCAACCAAATCAATACTTTCTTTCAAAAGTTCTCCTGATCTGCCGGCCAGTCGAGCCGGCATCTTCATCACGCGGGTTCGAACGCTGGCCATTGTTGGTTTGTTCTTTGGACATACAATCGTCGACAGTTCCTTTCCGCCAAAGTCAGGTCTTGTTCCGCTAAAGCCGCCCTTCTCATCGACATCCAGGGACGTGCAATCAGCTATTAGTCCAGTTTCGATGAGAGTAGCAAGAACACCTGCAAGATCCCTGCCATTGTGTGTGCCGCCCATCAAGATCACTTCTGGATGGTACTTGTTTGAGAGATAGGCAAATGCCTTCCCGTAAGTTTCATTTCTGTATTCTTTCAAGAGCGGGTTTTCAACCAAGTACACTCTATCTGCTCCGTATTCGAAGGCTTCGCTTGCCAGACTTTGGACATCACCACCAATTATTATTCCACATAACTTCGTTCCGTAGATATTGGCAAGCCGTTTCCCTTCGCCCATGAGCTCCCAAGCAACTCTGGATGGCAGCCCGTATCTCTGCTCAACATACACCCATACTTCACCATGATTGCCCCCAATTGTTGTCTGCTGCGTTGGTTGCTCCAAATTCTGGCTCTGAATTTCGTTTGAAATGACTCCGCCAGTTACTTTCTTCCCGAACGCTCCGATTTGAACGAGCCTGTCAACCAACCACTTTGCGGACTCTCTTGGATCTGTCGAAATCTTGATCTCGCCCTTTTTCTTTGGTGGCGGCACTACGACTTTCTTGACAAAAGTCGGTGAACCACCGAGGCCTATTCTCTTAGGGTCAGCATTCACAGTGTCCTTTGTCAGAAGGTTGATTTTAGCTTTTTTTGCTCTAACCAATCCGTCAATTGTGGGCTGCCTAGGATCATTTGCAGCTTCAGTAATCGTTAATGCGCAAGGGATCGGAACTCTCACCCTTTCAACTCCATCATCAACACGCCTTTCAACTTCGACATTTCTCGCTTGCAGGTCAACATTCGATGTTTTGGATGTATACGTTACAACCGGGAAACCCATTCTCACAGCGAGTCCCGGACCGACCTGACCTGTCTCGCCGTCAATTGCCACTTTTCCGAAAATTAGAAAGTCAAACTTGCCGCTGATCTCTTCGATCTTTTGGACCGCTTTCCACAATGAATATGATGTAGCCAAAGTGTCGGCTCCACCGAATGCTCTATCCGAAAGAAGATAGCCTTCGTCGACGCCCATGGCAATGGCCTCTTTCAAACTCTGCTCAGCCTGTGGGGGCCCCATGGTGAGGACTCTTACACTTCCACCAAAACTGTCTCTAAATCTCAAGGCTTCCTCTATGGCGTTAAGATCAGTCGGATTAACCACTGCGGGTACGCCTTCACGAATTAAATTATTGGTCTTCGGATCGATTCTCATGTCGTTGGTGTCCGGGACCTGTTTGATGCAGACCAGAATGTTTAGAGGCATCCGAGACAGACTTCAAGCCAACGAGTTTATTCACGATATTAAAATTGATCTGGCTGAGGTCGGTCACTTTTGTTTTAATATAGACAAGAGAGAGTAGCGAATTATGAATTCTGTTGCTGATGTTCTGAATGATGTCAAGCGGGGGAAGATTTCTGTAAGGAAAGCGGAGAGCATCCTCAAATTTGATTCAATCGCGGTCATAAACGATATTGCCAGAATTGATTATAACAGATACCTAAGACGCGGAGTTCCGGAAATCATCTATGCGCAGAACAAGTCAATCAAGCAGATTATTCTGATTTTACAGAATCTTCTTTCGAAAAGGTATCGCGATTCGATGCAAGAGCCGATTATCTTGAGCAAAGTTCGAAGAGATCAAGTTAAGCCACTTAAACATGCCTTCGAGTCGATGAAAGATAGAACATCCGCGTTGAAGTATTTCGAGAACGCAAATCTAATTGCAATTTGTTCTAAGGAGAAAAATCAGAGGGGTAGAATTATTACAGGAAAAGTTGCGTTGCTTGCTGCGGGGACATCCGACATTTCGGTTCTAAATGAATCCGAAGTGTTGTTGAATCTTTTCGAATGCAGGACTATTCGCTTTAACGATGTTGGAGTTGCGGGACTGCACCGTCTAGTTGAACCAATGAAAAAGATCTTAAATTTCAATCCAGACGCCGTAATAGTAGCTGCGGGGATGGAAGGTGCTTTGTCCTCCGTCGTTGCTGGACTTGTCAGCGTTCCAGTTATCGGATTGCCGACTTCTGTGGGATATGGATATGGCGGAAAAGGTGAATCCGCATTGATGAGCATGCTACAAGCTTGCTCTTTGGGCATCAGCGTCGTAAATATTGATGCAGGAGTAGCTGCTGGGGTGGTAGCATGGCTCGTTGCAAAGAGAAAACATCTGATAAAACAGTCAGAATAGTGATCGTTCCCGTTTGCTTTGAAAAATCCCCGAAAAACTTACTCATCAAGGAATTGGCGCTTCGTCTTAACCAAATCACTGAAAACGTTAGTCTACAACGGTATGAACAATTTTGTTACAGTGATTTCATAGTCGAAGACTCACTAGTCACCGAACTCTCCCACTACTGTTATAAGCGATGGACATAGAAACTTGGCAGCGATCACGTAATTTTGTGGGGAAAAGAGTCTGCGCACGAATCTCTTGACAACTTGGACGCTTCATATCAGATAATCGAATGCGATGTTCTAATCGTCGGTGCTGGCGGCGCGGGGATGCGTGCCGCTATTGAGCTCTACGACAAGGGAAGTCGAGTAATGATTGCTTGCAAATCTCTGTTGGGCAAAGCGCACACTGTCATGGCTGAAGGAGGAATCGCGGCCTCTCTTGGAAACGTGGATCCAGATGACAATTGGAAGGTACACTTTTCTGATACAGTGGTTGAGGGGCAGTCTATCAATAATTGGAAGATGGCCGAAATCTTCGCGAAAGAAGCTCCAGATAGGGTGCTTGAACTTGAAAAGTACGGTTTCCTCTTTGATCGTACTCCTGACGGCAAGATCTCACAAAGACCATTTGGAGCTCACTCCTACAGGAGGTTATGTCACATCGGTGACAGAACTGGATTGGAGCTGATCAGGACTCTCGAAGACCAAGTTCTGAAACGTAACATTCAATACGTGGACGAAGTCGAAATCACAAACATCTTCGTTGATTCATCAAAGTTAGCGGTATCGGGGGCGATGGGGATCAGACTGCGCTCTGGCCAGCTTCTCCTTTTCAAGTGCAAGGCGGTAGTATTGGCTACAGGAGGATGCGGTAAGGTGTATTCGGTTACCTCTAACTCTTGGGAGAGCACTGGAGATGGTGTATCACTAGCATACCGTGCTGGTGCTGAACTGATGGACATGGAAATGATTCAGTTTCACCCCACTGGCATGATATATCCTGCTGGCGTTCGAGGACTGTTGATTACTGAAGCTGTTCGTGGCGAGGGTGGTATTTTGACCAACATCAATGGGGAGCGCTTTATGGAGAAGTACGATCCGAAGAGACTAGAACTCTCGGCCAGAGACGTGGTTGCAAGATCAATCTACACTGAGATAAAAGCTGGGCGCGGCACCCCGAATGGGGCTGTCTACCTTGACGTTACTCATCGCGGGGAAGCATACATCAAGAAAAAGCTCCCAAGCATGTATTCTCAATTCATGGAGTTTGCA
>JAJYUX010000129.1 GCA_021792315.1 archaeon | reverse complement strand
CTTTACGTTTGTTTCAATGACCTTTTCGAAGGATTCGGTCGGTAGCTCGACAACGTTTCCCTTCATCTCGATTCCAGCACAGTTGCACACGACGTGCAGCGCACCAAGCGTATTCACGCAGGATTCGACTGATTCCCTTGCCTGCGCTTCTTGAGTCAAATCGGCACCGTAGCGGGCAACGTTGTTTTCGGATCTTTCCACCCTTCCTCTTGTGTACTTGATATCAACCTCGAAGACACTCGCACCACACGCGGCGAGCAGGTCTGAAGTTGCCCTTCCAATACCCGAAGCAGCGCCGCTCACAAGAGCCACTTTTCCGCTGAAATCCTGAGGCATGAATCACTTTTCCAAACTTGCTTGGCCCACCTTCGTTTTATACAGATTGGTTTCGCACGTCAAAAGAAAAGCAAGCTTTTCGATAGAGATGGCTGCATCTTTTTGGCTAGCAAGCTATATGGTGGCGCAGACACTACGCAGTAAGAGGGGGCTACTCAAGTTATCTAGGATAACAATTCTGGTTAAAATTACGATCCACGCTACGCACGGAAGTCGAGCCATCAAAGAGTGCTCAAATTTGTGGCATTTATTGTTAAAATAGAGTTCGCTTAGTTTCAAGACATTCCCAGAATACTCGTTGCGTTCCCCTTGAACAACCTCTCTACATGAGTTTTGCTGCGACCGAGAATCTATCATAGTTCGGTGCAAGAATCCCTTGAAGATGCTCAGGAAGGGCCGGGTCTCTGGCGATTGATTATCGTGCGGGAACTGACCGCCTACTCTAGGAATAGTGCCGGCAGTTCTAGTCTACTCGTAGTAAAGGTATCCAATAGCTATTCCAAGAGCAAGAATTCTTGGCACGTTCATCACAGTATCGACAAAGAGATAGACAGATGCATTGCTTGGATTAACAAGAGTAGAAAGGACTTCGATAACGGCCAAGGCAAGAAAGCTGAGAATCAGAGCCTTTGGAATTGGATTCTTAACTGGAATCTTGTCAAAGAAGCGCAACAGGGAATAGCTTACGAACGCTGCGATTATCATACCACCAACAAGAGCTTCAACAAGAGCTAATGGAAGATAAGAAATTGAAAAGGCAGCTTTATACTCTATAGCTATGGGAGACATAGAAATTGAAGTCAGCAATCCAGAAAGCTGCTCCTCCTGCTACTGTCAGCGTAAGAAGTTTCTTTGAGGAACCGCGATAAGTCTGTCGCTTTTTCTGACCAGTGCCTCGGGTTTCCATAGATGATTAACTATTCCACATGAGGAGTCTTGGAAACAGTTACGGACGGATACAATCCTTTGTAGAGTCTTTCACATAGATAGCCAACGACTATCCCAAGCGCGAGAATCCTTAGTACGTTAAACATTGTGCCGATGATGAAGTAGCGCGTGAGAGAACTTGCGGGAACCTGGAGTACGATCGTGGCAATGACCAGGGCGAAGAGGCTTAGTATTACAGATTTTGAAATTGGTTTTTTTGTCGGAATCTTGTCAAAGAACCGCAGCAAGAAATAGCTGACAAAGAATCCGATAATCAGCCCGCCAATCAAGGATTCAACAATCATTGGAAGATAAGAAATTGAAAGAGCATCTCTATACTCCGCAGCGATGGGAGATAGGGAAATTGCGAAGTTAGTTACCCAGAAAGCTGCTCCTCCCGCGAGAGTCAGTTCTAACACCTTCTTGTAGAATTCTCCACTTCTTTCCTGCTTGGTAGTGCTCATTTTATTTTCGTTCATCTGTGAACATCAACCAAAGGTGCCTTCTGTTCCTTAACACCCATAATCAAGAGCCACAGAGTAAGAGAAATTTCCGCAATGAAGCTAATCGCATTTCCTGGATAGGCTAGTATTCCGTAGCTGGGGAAAAGGAAACCCTGCAGAAACCAACTCATATTGCCGAAGAAATCAAGTATCAGCAGTAAGCCTAGTAATCTTGGAAGGAAGCGCGATTTGTAAACCAAGTAACCAAGTGGCAGTAACCAAGCACTAAAGAATATCTGGGCGATTAGAAACCCATTTGTGTATAAATTGATGAATGACATCGCCATGGCTTGCAGTTGACCTGTTTGAAATACGCTCAAGTAATTGGCGCCGCTCAAAATCTGAAGGGCAGCAAACAGATTTAGAGCATTCATACACTCTACAGCGACGCCGCCCAGGTTTAGTAGCAAGAACAGCAAAGCCGAGTTTCTGTTGATGGGTCTTAGTAACACGTACAAAGTCCAAGCCGCCAAGAGAAAAAATACGGCAGATACTAGTTCGGTTACAAAACCGATACGAAAAAGGAATTCAGAACCCACAATGTTATTGGCTGTGGCTGCTGCATCTCCGGATACAATAAACATTGAGCGAACATACGTGGCTGCGACAGTAGTTGATATGAAAATGAGATAAAAGAGTCCCGCCATTCTCGCGGTTCTCCGTGGCGATAGATCTGCGATCCCACCAAGAGTTTTAGCTTGCGAGACTGTCACCAACTCTAGTTTTACATCCTATAGTGAGAATAGACACTTCGCAGTCTTATACGTTCAATACACGATTATCAGAACTGAAAATTCCGTTTTGTCAGTGAGTCACCTGTTGCTCAGACAAGTGGTACTGTTTTCGTGCATATCTTACAAGAACACGTTGAAGGAGATCGCTAAGATTTGCCTCAAGAGACAAATGGACTGTTTGCGAATATTCACCAAAGAATATCCGCTGTCGCATGATGAAGTCTGGTTTAGCTAGACGAGATTTAGATCTTTAATCCACGTCTATTCGCTTCCTGAACCAATTGTTTCTTTGCGATTCAAGCGGGAGCATTAGAATAATCGTCGTTTGATGTCGAGGTTCAAGTCTGTTTAGTTCTTGACCGACGAAGGTTTATTTCATAGATTGAGGCTTGAGCATTTGCAATAGCTCACCTAGCATCTTTGTGTTGCTTTCTTCAGCTGCCGTGAGTCTCAATTGAATCTGTTCTAGCATGTCCATTCGTTCATGCAGCCGTTGAGAATCTCCTTCTGCTTCATGATTATGGTTCAAATTGGATTGGCTGCTAGATGTCTCTTTTTGAATTCTTGTATTTCCAAGGACTGTAAGCTCTGGTATGACCTTCATGTACTCTTGTAGCAGCTCGTCCTCTTGAGCTCGGTTGTAAGACTCTTTCAGTCCAGTGTCATGACCGAAAAGAAATTCCACATACAAGGTCTTCAAATCCCTGTCCCTAACTGTGCTCTTGTATCCCATGATTCACGACGAAACCCGTACACCGAGTCTCTGAATCCTGGCGCGTCTTCCAAGTGGCAATGATTAGTACATTACGCGTCGATATCCAGCGAATGAATCTGAGATTTGGAGAAAAACCTGATATTTTAAGAGCTAGTATAAGTTTTTTGAGGTCTGTACCTGCAGCCCACCGACTCCGCCCTTTCACGGAAGTGGTTATATACCTGGCCCCAGCCTTTACGGCGACAACGGCGTTGGTAACGGCCGTATCAGTGTTGTTGTGGCCCTGGAATTCTATATCGATGCTCAGTTTTTCACGCAAGCGAGAGAGTTTTTCAAGAACTTCCATCGGTTCCATAATCCCCATCGAATCTACGAACCTGAACCGTTCAGCCCCCATCTCCTGGGCAAGAAGGGCGAACTCCTCCAGTAGAACCCACTCTGCCCGTGCAGCGTCCTCAGCTCCCACTGATATCCTGCAACCGTATTCACCGGCATAC
>JAJYUX010000128.1 GCA_021792315.1 archaeon | reverse complement strand
AGCAACCAATTGTTCTGAAGGACGTTTCAACTCAACGTAAGGCCTCTGTTTTTTCTATTCTGAAGCAGATATTCAGACAGTCGACAAAATTCAAAATCGTTGCATTGCTGACTGCTCTTGGTTACTGGATTGTTTACGGCTATTCCTCTGGCATGTTTTTTTACTACTCCTTTGATGCAACACAATACCTCAAGCAGTCGGGAATGACAAACCCTTACTTCGTTCCCCCGGCTTCCATGGGCAATTTGAATGCGCTTTATGACTCTGGCATGGTTTGGTTTCCTACGTCTCATTTGCAGTTTGACATTCTGATTGGATCGACATTCTTCTCTGTTCTTCTATCTATTCTGTTCAGTTTGACCATTCTTCTACTGATTTACAGCTTCCCTATCAAAGGCGTCAGCAGGAGGTGGCAGGGCTTTGCCGGGCTATTTGGCGTGATCCCCGCCATATTCACTGGGGGTTGCTGCGCCGTGCCGATTGCAGCTCTTCTTCTGGGTTCGATAGTTCCTTCCACCGTGCTGACCAATATCGCATTCGGAGATCCATTGCTGTTGAATCTTTTTATTGCAATTCTGATGTTCTCATCGATCTACTATACGGGAAGGAAGATCATAAGGACCGCAAACTCGTGCGAAGTTTGCAAGCTTTGACATGTACTTGCGGCGGTAATCTTTGCCAGTGACCAAGGGGCTGAATCAGTGGCAACAGCAAGTTCAACTTCTGGAGAAGTTTCGCCCTCAGCTGTCACCTGACGCACGTGAAAAAAGGACACGGACCATTGCGAAGTACTTCCTAATTATTGGGTTTATGCTTCTAGTGGCTGATATCTTGGCACAACAAGCAACATATCCGGTGGGAAACATCTACGGAATACACCTTGCATATCTCGCGGTTCCATTCTTCGTTTTTTCTGTCTTCCTTGTCGTTTACGCATATTCTTACAGATTCGTGAAAGCTGCTTGGCAGAGTAAGAGTGTGAGACTGTTTTCATTACTTGCAGGAGCAGTATATGGGGCGTTCTACCTTTTTGTCACAAATATGGTCAGCAATCCTGATGTGCCGATGCCGCCCAACCTGCAAGGTTTCGTTTTACCGTTACAGGTCTATGATCATTTGGCCGTGTGGCCTGACGTAGAATTTTGGTCACCACGGTTGAATCTCGTCGGATATTTTTCCGTAGGCAGCGTCCTTGTCGTTTTCTCATTAGGAGCGCTTACGGCATTCTCGGTTGCTCTTTTGTTTCATAATATCAGCATGAAAAAATCGGGCTCCGCAGCGTTTGCAGGATCATTCCTCACTTCACTTTCAACAAATGCTTGCTGCTGTTGCGTGCCTGTGATCTTGCCAGCTCTTTTCGCCGTATTTGGACTGGGTACCTCTGGCTCGCTCGCAGAGGACTTTACATTTCAAACAATGCCTGTTTTCAATCTGCTTTGGGTCGGTAGCTTGCTTTTCTTGCTCATGAGCATAATACTATCCTCGCAGAAGAAGAATGGTAGTGCATGCAACAGATGAAATGCAGAATATCCTTCAATCAAGGGAGGCTCAACCAGTAGCTGATTTACGCGACTGAGAAGGTGTATGTGAAGCGTCGGTTCCGCCCCAGGAGACTAGAACAGGGAAGTCTTGTGTGTCAGTTATCCGGCCAGCTTTGCTTACAGACATACTCGTAAGAGGAGTAAAGCAGACCACTGGAAACTATCTAGCAGAAGATCTACATTTCCGATAGTCCGGGCGAAGCTCGTCATGGTTCCAGAATAATCTGCGATTTGTTTTTCGACAATTGCATCATCGGTCGGCAAAGAGGAGACGCGCCCGATTCGCACCGTACGCTCAGCCCATCTCACAGTGATGCGAGTCTGTTAAAGGAATCCTTTATCACAAATCTATCCCGAATTAATGGTTTAATCGTTAAACTGTATCTTTGGAGTACCAGAACTAAACATTGAAGGAACTCAAACAACTCTGAATTAGTGACTTCCATTATCTGCAAATACCAAGCTAAATTTTTCAGCGGCAGAAAATCAGACCGCACATGCTGGCTCACGACATTTAATCCGAGGAGATTCCAGTTCCGAATTCGAAAGAGTCGTAGATTTATAGTCCACGAACAGATCGTATGACGACAGATCATGTGCGACTGCGACACTCCAGTAAGAACAGAGAAAAGAAAGCAAAGAGCCGAAAAGAAAATTGAAGCCCAACCCGTTGCGGACGTTGTTAAACGGTAAATTTCTTCGGCTCCCGGTTGTTTCCCCACATTTTTTGGGCAAACTATTTTTGTGTGCTATAGGATTCTAGCTTTCCTGCATGAAGTATTGAGAAGAGTTACCTTCTCTCCCTGATAATACGGCAAACGGTGTATGCTGTAACTGACGACAACCGGATATTCTATTCCTGCCGAGAAATCCGTCCGAATCGATCACGAACGCTAGCAAAGAGGAATGTTCTACGTCTCTATAGGAGGCCTCCGAGAATTGCTCTCAGCTATCGATATGGGCAACCTACATCGTGTCAAACGAGTATCTTCGGACTTTCTAGAGAGAAAATCTTTGCCAAAATAACTTACCACTCTTGAAAGCTCTTTGGAAATTTGACACTATTTCTGAAAATGGCGTAACTCAACTTTTTTCTTTTCCAAACAAGAAACAAATTAGCCTTCAGGCATAATTAGCCACTATGATGATCAAGCACGATAAGAAGAGTGGTTGAGCAATTTCACAAATCCTGTGTGCAAGGAAGCCCCGACTCTTTAGGTCGGGGAGGAATTGCGCTTCGACACTCTTTTTAGGCATTGACAGGATTCTTCAATACAATGCTTCAATCTCTCCAAATACGACTCGAAACAAATGAACAAGAGAATGCTCTCTTGCTGGAGACGATGAAGCAGTACAACTCTGCCGCCAATTTCATAGCCCGAAAAGCATTCGAGCTGAAGCTTGCAAACAAATACGCGCTTCAGAAGCTCTTCTACCGAGACATTAGACAGCGGTTCAACTTGAGCGCCCAATTCGCGATTAGGGTCATAAGCAAGGTCGTCGAAGCATACAAGAGAGACAAATCAAAGCAACCCCATTTCAGATTGAACGGGGCAATCCAGTACGACCAGCGCAACCTCTCTTGGAAAGGGATTGATCGAGTATCTCTGATTACTCTTAATGGAAGAATCAAACTTCCCACGAGAATTGGCGACTACCAAAGAGCACATGCTGATAGGCTACGAGGGCAAGCAGACCTAACCTACCTGCGAGGTGTATTCTACCTTGTAGCCGTTGTGGACGCGCCAGAGGAGTCAAAGTATGACCCAAAGGGAACCCTCGGCATCGATCTGGGCATCGAGAATCTTGCAACCGACAGCGAGGGCGAGATATTCTCGGGAAGAAAAGTGGAAGCGGTGAGAAAGAGATACTCTGCTCTCAGAGCGACCTTGCAAAGCGTTGGAACGAGAAGTGCAAAGAGGAAACTCAAGAAAGTATCAGGCAGAGAAAGGCGGTTCAAGAAGGATACCAATCATGTAATTTCAAAGAAGATTGTCTCGAAAGCCAAAGGCACGAATCGATTGATAGCCCTTGAGGAGTTAACGGGCATAAGGTCGAGGACAACGGTTGGGCACAAACAGAGAGACAGACAGTCAAAGTGGGCATTCGGAGAGCTGCGTTTCTTTATTGAGTACAAGGCAAAGCGAGAAGGGGTTCCTCTCATATTTGCAGACCCAAGAAATACGTCAAGGGAGTGTCCAGAGTGTCATTGCGTAGAT
>JAJYUX010000127.1 GCA_021792315.1 archaeon | reverse complement strand
TCGTATTTTGTGAACCTCTCCAAAGGGAAGAGTAGCGAGTAGTTTCTGAGACTGGGACCCACGTGTCTTCTGCGAAATCTTCAGGCGAAATTTCTATTTCTTTATCAAGAGTTCCTAGTTATTTACTTGCATGAAATTTGGTGTTGGAATTCCAAACTACGGAGAAACACTGAACGTTGAAACGTTGAGAAGCGTCGCCCTTGAAGCTGAAAGCCTCGGGTACGATTCTCTCTGGACAACGGATCATGTACTGATGCCAAGGGATAGCAAAACACCTTACGAAAAGATATTCGATTCGATTTCAACACTGGCATATCTAGCACCACAGACAAAAAAAGTCAAGCTCGGCATATCTTCACTAATCATCGCAATGCGAAATCCTGCAGTCGCAGCAAAGCAGCTTGCCTCAATAGATTCCTTCAGCGGTGGGAGGGTCATGCTTGCCATTGGGGCGGGTTGGAATGAACAAGAGTTTGGCTTTCTCGGGTCAGACTTTCACACTAGAGGCAAGAAAGTAGACGAGTCCATCAACTTGATCAGAAGCCTTTGGGCCGGTGATACCAGCTTCAAGAGCAGGTACGCAGGAATCAACTTTAAAAACGGTGTATTTGAGCCTCGCCCATCCTCGGCCAAGCCGACCATTTGGATTGGTGGGACTAGCAAAGCCGCGATGAAAAGAGCCGCCGAGCTTGGAGATGCATGGCATCCGAACGCGTTTCCTTTGGAAGAATTCAGGAAACTCGTTGGTGAATTCAGGCAGGTTTCTCCCAAGGCCAGGGGAGCGGATATCTGCGTTCGAATCGGCCTCAATACTAGAGCCACACAGTCAGAGTATGTCGGGCCTCGGGGAGAAAAGAGAATACTCTTTTCTGGAAACATGGCGGAGAACAGGGAAATCCTGTCGGAGCTTGAATCGCTCGGAGTTTCCTACGCAGTACTCGTCACTAGCGCAGACGGCAAGGCGAGTCATGATGAGCAGCTCGAGAGTCTGAGATCCTTTGCAAAGGAATTCTTGTAGTTATAGTAAACTGCTTGAAGCATCGCGACCAGATGGCATTCTTCTTTTTTGATCAGCCAGTGCATTTCAAGAAATCTCTTCCCAAAGAGTGTCGATTGCACATTCTACAAAAAAATAGAGGTGGGTGGAAACCGGGGACTACTTGTTTGAGTAGTGTGCCTGAATGTTTCCGCCTATCAATGGTCCGTGCACGTTCATGACGAGTGTTCCATTAGCCGCGTATATGACAACGGTGGCCCAGTCGTGTGCTGTCCCTGGTTCTCCTCCGTCAGCGAGCTGAACCCAGACGAATGCTCCTGACACGCCGTTCAGTCGTCCCGTTCCGCTTGCCTCAAGCAAGTTGATTGGAGCTTTGGGAGGGTTCGGTGGTGGAGTACTTGTGTCAATGAAGCATGCCACATTGTAGTCTGATTCCAAGTGGAAGTGATTTCCGCCCCAGTTGATTTCCAGATTATTTGGAGTTACAGAGGAGTTGCAATGTAGCTCAAAGCCCATTGTTAGTTTTGAAGAGATCGCTGAGTAGGGTGTTGAACTAAGTGAGAGGTCAGGACCTCCGGTCATTCGGCCATTGTATATGCACGTATTTGTTTCACAATTCCATGCGCTTGACGTTTGTCCAAGTATCGGGACAAACGCAGAAAGTGCTAGAAGGCCTGCTACGACCGCCATCGCGAGAGTCGTTTTGGAGTGCTGCATTTGAATCTCAACTAAAGTGTATACGCAATCTGTAAAGTCACTACTTACTGTTTCGTGCAGAAAAAAGGTATCGTAGCATAATACACTTTCACGTACAAATCTGGCAGAAAACGAAGGAGAAATCCCAAGACTGCGGTGTGACTGCCTAATAGATTCCTCACCGCTGAGGAGGAGTCGCATAATGAATTGAGACCTGGTTCTTCGAGAAGAATACTTTTCCTCAGAATGTTGCAGAACAATCTTGTCAATTGTTCAATTACTAGTCTTATCTTGGGCAATGGTTTAGCTTTATCGCATGCTTTGTGAGATATGACGCTTCATCGCGAGTGATTTGTCGCAAACGATTTAGGTAGAGAATCCGCAGTAGTTGCAAGAGGAAGCGATTCGATACTTGGTTTCTCGATTTGTGATAGCGGTAGTTGCCGCGATAGCATGGATCGTGACTTCCATGATTGCAATGTCACATGGCACGCTTCTAAACTGGCCCGACTTCGTTCACGTGATCTACGGATTTCCGTTCACATTCGCGACTCACACGCTCAACACTATAGTGGGACCTGTGGACAAGTGGGGCGTTGACATGATTGCCCTCGTGGTCGACATGGTTTTCTGGCTGTCTGGACTAATCGTGATATTCGGCATCTCCGAGTACTATCAGAAAAAGTGAGAGTGCATATGCGAGAAATTGGAGCAGTCTTTATCCGACACTGTCAAATCGAGATTATTTCTTTAGAGTTCTAGACGCATTGCACTGGTTCTCACTCACCAGATCTTGATAAGTTGCTGTTAGGCATTCATGAGACTGAATCACATAACCAGATTTTGAAAACGTTTTGCACCAACTACAATAGATAGGTCGCCCGCAGCATGAATTGATGTGATTGTCGTATCTACATTAGATCTCCATGTAGGTACTTTATGATGGTAATATTTGTCGAGAATGACAAAGATGGAAGCATGCACTTGCAACCTGCAGAGGCGCGTCCATAAGGATCTTCTCGTACCTTCAATCTATTCCTATGATGAATAGGCTAGGGAGGAGCTACCATTGGGTGCAAAGTGTAACTTCATACTAGCTTTGCATTCTTCGAAGTACGGCGAGATAACTGTGCTGACTGCAGGTTTGTTCCCCAGTTCTTGCTCGATATATTCGGTGTCACGCTTGGAATGACTGTGATTACGAGAATAGTGATTAAAGGCAGGGCTGGCACGACTAGACTGATTGCTACTGCTTTTACTTTCATTCAGTTAATCGCCTGCGCTAACAGTGCCTAGTGCCTAAACGCCTCGAGGGCGTTTATGCTAGGTAAAGTTGTTCTGTACTTCAATCTCCTTTGAGCTCGTCGATCCTACATGCGTCCTTGGGTCTAGTATCCTGCAAAATACTTGTACTTATTTTCATCAAGCTTAATACTTTGTCTGTGCTGATCAGTGTCATGCCAACATATGTCCTACTTTCTACGTTGACGCCAGAGGGAAGAAAGACTGTGAAGGAAAGACCAAGCAGAATAGCCGAAGTAAACAAGGAAATAGAGCGCTACGGGGCGAAAGTTGTCTCCCAGTTCGTGGTTCTGGGGCAATACGACTTTGTTAGCATTCTGGAGGCCCCAGATAACGAGACAGTAGCGCGGGTCTCTGCTGAGCTGGGATCCCGCGGAACAGTCCAGATAATGAGCATGCCAGCCATGTCTGTTGACGGTTTCATCAAGGGTTTCAAGACATAGGTTAGTCTAATTTCCAACCGAGTTAGCATTAGCAGGAGGCGGTAGATCTCCTCGGCGAGAGCGTGTTCTCGATTCAAGATCGAAAGTGATCGCTGGAATACGATTTAGCTTCATATGCTATCGAGGTAGCTAAGCAGCGCTTCGTTGAATTCCTTCGGTTTGTCAAGGTAAGCAGCATGCCCTGCATTCTCCAAAGTCACTATCCTGCAATTTTCTATCTTGGCTTTGAGAGGTAACCCATACTGCTCCAGCGAGAATACGTCATCGTTTTCTCCGTATACAAGCAAGACTGGCGCTTTGATCACATTGAGCCGCTCCTCGTC
>JAJYUX010000024.1:4531-18480 GCA_021792315.1 archaeon | reverse complement strand
TCGGCAAATACAGGATAAATCTGAACTCTCTTGCAGCGTTGGCCGTGAACGCGCTCGTGCACGCGAAAGAGCATTCAGATCTTATAGTCTGTGATGAAGTAGGGCCGATGGAACTCTTGAGTCCGGAGTTCAGAAAGGCGGTTCATTCTTCAATTCTCGAGTCGCGAAAACCATCTGTCTGTGTTATGCACAAAAGATACACTGATCCTTTGATCGAGGAACTAAGGTCTTCGCCGGAAGCAACAGTGGAAGAACTCAATCTAGAAAACAGAGATCTTATCCAAGGGGGATTGGAAAGAGAAATAGTCCATGCACTCCGTCAGGAGAGTAATGCCAATTGATAGTCGCGGGCGTTGACGAGGCAGGAAGAGGCTCAGTCCTCGGACCTCTTGTTATTGCGGGCATTTCAATCTCTGAATCAGAACTCCCAAAGCTGATGGAGCTTGGAGTGAAAGATTCAAAGCTTCTCTCTGCGAAGAGGAGACAGTCGCTCTACAAGGAGATCAAGAAAGTTGCGACTTCTGTAGTGCACGAGAAAATTGCACCACCATCTATAGACAAGGTTGTTTTCAGCGGTCGCAGACTCCGCCGACTGAATTATCTGGAGGCGAAAATCATGGCGAAAGTCCTGAGTAGGTTGAATTTCGATTTGGCTTATGTTGACTGTTGCGACACAGATCAGAAAAGATTTGGTTTTCTGATATCTGATCTCATTGCCGAACAACTTGGAAAGAAATTCACAGTGGGCGAACCTAATCCGCTATCTAGGAAAATAAAGAGTGAACACCATGCCGACAGAAACTATGCGGTTGTTTCCGCCGCTTCGATAATTGCGAAGGTCACGCGCGACTCAATCATCCGCAGGTTGCACGAAAAGCACGGCAAATTCGGGAGCGGTTATCCATCGGATCCAGATACGGTGTCATTTCTGAAAGAATCATATGAAAGAACTAGAGAATTTCCGGCTTTTGCGCGAATGTCTTGGCTGACTATTCGACGCATGCAGGGACTTCCGGAATTAGTAACAGAGAGGCTGTAGTCTAGTTCTTGCTAGCTACTATCATGGCATGATTCTTGTCGTAAGGTTCGAGGTCAATTTGCTCAAGTAAATTGAAACTCGATCTCTCAAGAAGTGCTACTTGATCTCCGAAAACCTCTTGCTTCGACTTTGTTACGTCGATGCTGCTTGCCTTTACCACTAGGAACAAAAGACCGTGACTCTCAAGGAACATGCTGCAGTTCTGGATCGCAATAAGAGTCTGATCGGGCTGTGCGACATCGGCGTAGACTGCAGTTACTCTGCCGTAAATTGCGGGATATCTTTCCGGGTGGCTCGCGTCTTCAATTATTGGTACGACATTCTTTCTGTATTTTGTCACGTTTTCCAACAGTTCTCTAGCCACGCGTGCCGCGACTTCCACTGCGAATATTATCCCGTTGTTTCCGACAATGTCAGAGAGGTGGGAAACTGTTGTTCCGGTTGAGGCTCCGAGGTACAGGCAGTGTGTGCCAGGTGCGAACGGGAAGTGCTCCAGTCCGTTTAGGATCGCGGCGGAAAGCTTACTCCTGAACGGATCCCAGGATCTGAACTCTACGAGTTTTCGTCTCACGAGGGCTTCTCCATAGCCGGAGCGTCCCGGGTCGAGGTTTCTTGTGGCGAGAATCCTCTTGTTGGGGTTTCTCGGATCAGGA
The DNA here is from genome assembly GCA_021792315.1 of archaeon. The sequence continues at coordinate 16,788 of JAJYUX010000024.1, read as the reverse complement.
ACCTGGAAACCTCCATCGAAGATGTTCGTCACGTCAGCGTCTGTCATGGCCGTGCTTTCTCGGAGGTTTCTCGCCTCTACCATACTTCTTGAATCGCTCGTCCCTTCTTCCTCTTTCTCTTCCACGATCGAATCTGGGCCGCGGTGAGAACTGCTTCTCTTCTTTTGGCGCTTCCTTGTACTTGTCCTTTATTTCATCCAGGCGTGTTTCAAGAGTGCGTAGAATGTTCTCATCCTTGGTTCCTCGGAAGATGTCGATACGCGCTGCTATTGCTATCTTACCAGCGACTGAGCGAGCTACCTTTCCGCGCTGCCACTTTGGCGCGCTGTGGACGGAGGCATGCTGGAACAAGATTCCGTGCTTTGGAGGTCTAGCTCCGCTCTTCAGTGCTCTGTAGAGAGCCTTCTCGGCACCAAGAATCTGAATCGTGCTCGCTGGAAGAACTGCGAGCCTCTTGAGGCCTCCCGAGCGGGCAATCAACCTAGCTCCAATCGTCGCGCCAGCAATTTCGGTCAGATTCGGCGCCACCTGCCTCATCGTCTTTTCAACATGGGATGCAAGTTTGTCCCGAAGGGAAAAAAGGTGCTGAGCCTCTTCCGCCAACTGGATGATTCGTGAGAGATCTTCATCCCTCAAATCTGCCCCACGCGAACTCTTTGCTGAAGTCTCGATGGCCTTGCTCTTTGCCTTGGAGTAGCCCATCTGTTCTAGGAGGCCCGCCTCGTAATTGGACCGGGACTTGAAGTTTATGATCAGCTTTGCAAGTGAGATGTTATCGTCCACCATCGAGACGAGTTCGGGAAAATGTAGGCCGTACCACTCACGCAGCCTCGAACTGATGATATTGGCAGTTTTGTCGACTTCATCGAGTGCTTGTACTGATTCCATTGCCTGTAGATCAGGATTTGATGAAAGCTCCTTTATCCTGAGATCGGAAATCTCTATCGAGACCTTCCTCAAAGCCTCCTCTGCCTCTACATCAGAGATGGCTAGACCTGACGCCACAATAATTCCAATCAGATCTCTTCTTATCTCCCTCTGGTCTTCATCTGAAATGGACTGGACACTTGGAAAAACAGTGTGCAGACCAAGAGTGATTTGCGACTCTGCTATCAGAGTAGAATCCAAAGCAACTTTTTCCTTCAGCCAGGAAAGCTGTGAATCTGAAACTGCGCCGGAGGTCGCCTCAAGATAATCTTTGGCGCGATCATGAAACTGTGATGCGGAGATGGGTCTCTTTCGCTCGTCAAGAAGAATCAGTCCGAGCTCGCTCGCGACGAGGTAAAATCTCAAGTTAGCTCGAACAAAGCGTTCTTGGCATCAGTCTTAAAGCGTTTGGTGAAAAATTCTCAACGACCCGCCGGATGAGATTCCAAGAGAACTAGACCAGAAATACCTTAGCTGAGCGTTGACTCCATGTTTCAAAAGGCGTTCTTGACCATGTGAGAGTTATTCAAAGGAACCAATTTCATAGCAGAAGGTTGAAATATCATTTTAGGAACTGAGTTCTAGCGAAGAAATTGCCAACACACGGATCACTTACTAAGGCTGGAAAGGTAAGATCTCAGACTCCCAAGATCCAGGGAAGGGTCCGGAACAGCCCAATTCCAAAGTGGCGCAACCGAAGGACATTTGTAAAGCGCTATCAGGAGAAGCGAAAACCCGGGCAAAACTGGATTAACGTGTGAAAGAGTATTTTTCACCGAGCGTACACTTTCCAAATTCGTTCTATTCTTCTCTCTGTGCGGTCCTCTGTTTCTTGACACAAGTGTCTTTTGATATCTCACAACGAATGAAGTTGCAGATACTCGGAGAATGAAATTCTCTAGCGAAGACTACTTTTCTGTTTCAGAAATTCTAGCTTCGATCTCTTTGAGTTTTCTTTCGAGTACCTCTTTCTCTTCTTGCAGTCTCTCTCTGACAATCGCTTTAGATGTATCTGAAGTGATGTCCCTCTTGGGCACAAAGAAGTTCCTGACGGCGCCGAACATCCCGCCCGCAATGCCGCAAGCCGCAACACCGTATGGACCAAAGAGCAGTCCGATAATAGCTCCAGTTACCGTGCCGTATACGTAACCATGTGAAACGTCATTAGATCTGTGCTGTAATACAACAAGGGCAGTTAGGACGTAGTTAGTGACGTAGAGCGCTATGTAGACGAGTGTATAGACTTTGACGATGATGATGTCGAGATACCACATGTACGCGGTGAATGCATTGCCTATTGTAAGAAAGGCTAGCAGCTCCATACCAAGAGGTTCACGCGTAAATCTTGTCCTCCAGAGAACAATAACAAAAACCAAAGGAAACCAAACTAGGCCGAAGAGCCAGTACGGAATTCCAAAAAACGAAGCATATCCAGAATAGTGGATTTCGAAAATGTTTGTCGTGAATGCTTTCTCGCGCCACGCATGGTAAATCGCTTCGACAATCCCTATCAAAGAAATGGCGACGAATATCTTCGACGCTATGTTCTTCATTTCATTTCAAAAAAGGGCCTAAAGCTATTAAAATGCACTGACGATTGCCAAAAATTGGCAACCCGCTGAACGGCGTAAGATCTTTTTACGAAAGCAACTGAAGAGTGCTCTGATTCGGATTGCCATGCTTTGGCATAATCGTCGGTCATTTATTAGTAAATCAGTTCTACTATATCTTGGAAGAGTACTAAATGTCTGCGATACCTGTTGCGAAAGCACTATCGTCGGCCCTTAGTTGGAAGATTCTAGATCTTTTGATCGACAAGAACCTAGGTGAGCACGAGATTGCCAAATCACTCGGAACATCACTCAAGATTGCGAAAGAAAAACTCGCCGTTCTGGAGATGTCTGGATTGGTTGTGTGCAAGGAGCCATCACCGGGAAGCACCCCGACTTACATGTTGACTCGAAATGCCAGATCGGTGGGATTTCCTCCGAGAGGCTACCAAACCTTGACCGAATCAATCATCGCTAAACTGGTTGATTCAATGGGACAAGAAGGTGCAAGAATGATACTACGAGACATTGGAATAAGAATAGGTGAAGAATTGGGCCGTAGCCTTCTTTCAATGTCAAGCTCAACAAAATGGACGCCTGATGAATACGCCTCCAGATTTGTCAACAAATTTCTATCTGATAGCGGATTGTATCCTCATGTCAGATCTGTGGGAAAACATGATTTGATATACGAACAGTCCAACTGCCTTTTCCAGGAACTTGCAGATAAGATGCCTGGACTCATTTGTGATACGCTAGACGAGGCTGTTCATGAGGGTATAGACAGTATTCTCGGTGTAAGGACAGAACGCGTGCAGTGCAAGGGACATGGGGATGAAAAGTGCGTATTCTGTGTCAAATGGAAGCAATTGGGTGCTTCTAAAGTTTAAGGCGATAACGTCAATATCGATGAATGCATAACTCAACGAGTCCTGTGGATCGAATAGACCAGAATGACAAGACCAACAACCGTGAGGGTTGATCTAACTGCCTGAGCCTCAATCAGCGAATATCCAAACACAGTGTAGAATACACCTTCCGCAAGAGATGCGATTCCCAGCATCCCGAAACCTGTTGCTGCTGCCAACATCGAAGTACTTTTGCTCTTTCGATATCCGTTGAATGCGAGAATCACCAAGACTAGTGCAGCGACAAGTGCCAGTACTTCGACTAAGCTAACGTACAGAAATAAGTCGAATTCTAATGACATTACTTCGCACCCATGTATCCCCAGAAACGGACGAATCTATCTAATATGTTCTCGTTGGGTACAAGATTTACATCGAACGAGTCTTTCACATTATCATATTCAAGTGTTACAGATTTTACCATGCTTCGATAAAGCACAGATTTTCCTCCACTTTCAATCAAAGCACTGCGTTCTCCGGCGAGTAATCCCAGATCACACAGGTCGGTTATATGACGGTATGTGCTTCGGATCGGAATTCCAAGTTGTTCGGACAATTCGGCTGCAGATTTAGGCGATGTGACTGTGAAGACGAGCACACTCCTCGCCCCCTGGTCGGATAGAACTCTGATCATCTTTTCGATCATATCGCGATTGTTCAGGTGCATGAATTCCGGCCCGCGTTGCCAAATATTGGCATAGCGCGCCATGGATTATAAAGCAGGCGAAAGGTGATGGACATTAACATGATGAAAATTACGCCGCGTAAACACGGTTTAATTGCTCTGCTAACATTCGTTCTTTTATTCCTATTGTCGCCAGCGCTTACTGCTGTTGCTCCTCTACCGAGAGTTGCCGCCCAGACTCAGAATGTTGTTGCCACTCCAGGGAGTGTGAACTTGGGAATGAACGTCAACATACAAGTGACAGCCCCTGGCGCTGGTACTTACACGGTTGTCGTCGTGAAGCCTCTAGGTGCAAAAGTGTCTATGAACGAGTCATTCACTTCCGCAGGTCAAGTGCAGAATGCAACATTCGGGAACTCTACGAGCGGCTTCAAGGGAATCGTGGATCAGTCTGGCACTTACAATGTATTTGTTGAACAGGGTAATACTTTAGTTGCCTCAACTTCATTTTACGCAACAAACAAACTGAACGTAATGATTGATATGATAACTGGTTCGACTTGTGCCTACACACCAGGTGGAACGAGGGGTATGGAAATGTTTCCGAGATTTTACATCACATACGCTTCGAATGGTGGACCAGTGACAAATACCGATAAGGGAATTGTTGTTACTTATACACTACCGGACAACACTAACTCAATCGCTTCTTGGCATGCACCTAATACGAAAAGTCAATCGACTACGGGTTTCTTCATGGGCAGATTCCTACCTGCATGGAATTACACAAACGTTGGACCTTGGGTCCCCATTGTGAAAGTTAGCGATTCAGCAGGAAACACTGTCACCTGGACTTATGTGGGAAGTCCCTTCACAATTTCAACCGCCACATTGAGCATTGGAACTTCCTTTGTGGATACTGCCACTAACCAAACAATCAACGGCTTGCAAAATGGAGAGAATATCGAGATTCTTGCAAATGTAACTTACCCTGCTCCTCCGAACGGAGCCGCCGCGGTAACGGGATTTGTTGGACCGCTTGATTCTACAGTGCACGGAGGTTCAGTGAATGCCTTGGTTGGCTGGGGGTACTACAACCGCACATCTGGTTCATTTGGAGGAAAGCTCCTTGGTGGTCTGATTTCGCAGGTTTCATTGAATTATAACACAAAAACTCATCTTTGGTCAGGAACCTTCAACACTACTTCTCTTCCATCGCTCAGCGGAGGAAACAAATTCGAAGTCGTAATCACTGCCAAGGATGCTGCTTCACCTTCAAACATGGGTTCATCCATGCTCAGCTTAACGGCTGCTTCGGCATCTAGTACGACCCAGAGCTCCTCGATATCGTCTAACACGACACAATCAAGCGGAACATCATCAACTAGTTCTGTTATTGGAATAGCGGTATGGGCATACGCCGCTACAACAATCTCTCTGATAATCGGCGTTATAGTCGGATTCATAGCAAGGAAGAAGTGATTGAATGCGCTCTGTCTGGCGCACGGCCAGTGCACTTGCTGTCTTGGCATCTGCGTTGGTAATATTCGGAACAATGCATGTCACTGCGACTTCGTCCTCTGTATCTGTCACACCGACATCCGGGCCCGTTGGCACAAAAATCACCGTGAGTGGACAAGGACTGCCTTCTGATACTGATGTTGTTATTGACTGGAGCTCAGCCAACGTGAGCTGGGTACTTTCGGGGAACCCCACTCAGGTAACTGGCATCAACTTGACAAAGACATTGGATATGTTGACTAGCACTCAAACAGACGCCACAGGGTCATTCTCCGTTTCACTTTCGATACCGGAAGACAATGGTGGGAGCCATTTGTTTCAAGTTAAATCTCTAAACGGGACGCCACTTGGTTCTGCATCTTTCGTACTAGAACCTTCATTTGCAATCTCCTCGACAAGTGGTGTCGATGGATCACCCATAGTAGTGACGGCCCATGGCTTGGGAGATAGTGCTTACTCAACCAGCTACCACGTAATATGGGATAACAAGTATGTCGGTTACATGACTGGGGTTACAACACATGGAGAAGCCAATTTCACGTTGTACGCAGTTGGTTCTACAGGCACACACTATCTTGATATCTACCAGGGCTATCCAGGACCAGCTTACCTCAACGCGGAACAGATACCTTATCCATCAAACCTCGAATCTTATTATCCGCCGCTGATACCGTTCCACGCGAAATACACTATTACATCGGGTCAGATTGCAGCTCAGGGGAGCAGCTCAATGATGTTTGTGCCATTAGTTTCACTGGCGCTCTCGATTGCTGGAATTTCCCTTGTCCCGTTGGTAGCATTCCATGACGTGAAGAAGGGAAGGCAGTTCAGCTCGAGGGCAGTTGGGAAGATTTCTCTGGTGGTAATTGCTGTAGCAGTGCTCTTGGCAAGTTCAGGTTTGTATTTGGCCTTTAACTATTCATCCACATCATCCACTACCACAAACACGACTTACGTTCCACAAATCACTGTTGTGAGACCAACTATCACAGTTCCGGAAACACTATCGACGACGGGCCCTCGCATTAGTGTGTCTCCAAACGCCGCAACAGTCGGGACCACAGTGAACGTGACAGGTAATGGCTTCACACCTAACACTAACGTTCCTCTCAGTTGGTCGACAGAACACGGGAGCAACATACAAGGTTACAGTGCGGTGTACCGACCATTGCGAAACGTGACTACCAACTCAGCGGGTGCCTTCACATTTACTATGAAAGTACCGGTTGACCTGGAGGGAGATCACTTCATTGCGGCGGGTAATATGACGCCGAATAGCAATGCCACACTATATGTTGAACGTGATGCAACCATAACTCCAAATAATGGGCCGCAGGGTACGCAAATTGTGATACAGCTACTCGGTACTGGTTGGGATTACAACACAAACATTGTTGCAGTTGACTACGACAATAGCTTTGTTGGATACGCATGCGGTTTCAGTAGTCAAGGCAACATAACTGTGGTGTTGACTGCAACAGGTTCTCCTGGAATACATACTATTGATCTCTACGGTTCGATATGGCTCGGACCGGCTCCACCGGGCACAATTGCGGAGTATAGATATCCCATTCTGACACCTTACGATCATCCTGAAAAGGTTCCATCGTTTCATTTTTCATTCCTGATTACTAGTGTGAATTCAACGTCGGCAGAGAGTAGCATTCCGAGTATTGGTGCATTGAGCTCAGCCATGATAAGCTGTTCTGCCTTGGGTCTAGGATGCATTTTTCTAATACCACAGTTAAAGAGATCCATTTTCCAAATGGTACTGGGGTTTTTGGTTAAGAGGTAGTAAAATACTTGACTTCTGACGAAAAAACAAATCAAAATGATCAGACAGAACATAAAGATAGTTCAGAAGAATCGCGCAGAAACGTTCTGAAGGTAGGCCTAGGAATTGGCGCAGCGCTTGTCGTCGGTGGAATCGCATCAGTAGCCAGAACCCTTGTAAATCCCGGAATACCAGAGACAATACCTACAAAAACAACCACCACTTCAAAGACAAGTGGTGCTTCAGGAAGCTCGACTGAATTTATTCCCCCAGCGGCGACGCCGAATTTCCCGGTAATTAAGGTGGCGAATGTAAGTGATCTCGAGAATGGTGTTCCGGTGAACTTCAACTACCCGCTAGATGAAACACCGAATATTCTGGTAAAGCTCGGAACGCAGGCCGAGGGCGGAGTAGGGCCAAATGGGGACATTGTGGCGTTCAGCCAGATATGCCAGCACTTGGGTTGTATCTACGGATTTGTGAACACAGGTTCTTCCCCGGATTGCGATTCAACATATAATGCACCTGACCCTGTCGGATATTGTTGCTGTCACGGTAGTGTCTACGATCTTGTAAATGGTGCTAAAGTCATTGGTGGACCAGCCCCAAGGCCAGTACCACAAGTAATACTCTATTTTGATACGACAACGGGCAACATTTTCGCAACTGGGATGAGTGCCCCGACGATTTTCGGATACAACACGGGCTCCAATAACGTATCAGCAGATCTTCAAGGCGGGACATTGGTGGGTTAAGTCGCTTTGTCAATAAAAGAAGAGAAGAAAGAGCAACAAGAGACTCCGCACATCGCTGGACCTGTCGGAGGGCTAGTTGTAAGAATAGCTGGTTGGTTCGACTCCAGAATGGGGCTGTCTTATCCTTTCTTAAGAGACGCTCCTGCATACTCAATCAATCCTTTCTATTGGCTCGGTGCGCTGACGGTTGTCGCATTTGTGATACAGGGAGTAACGGGCATCATGTTGATGCTCTACTACATTCCTACCCCTGACCAGGCTTATTCTTCGACGCAATACATCTTCCAGACAGTTAGTTACGGCCGCTTTCTCGAAACAGTTCACCTTTACACTGCATATGCTATGATTGTGCTCGCATTTATGCACATGATGCGGGGTTACTTTGTGTCAGTATACAAAAGACCAAGAGAAATGATGTGGCTGGTAGGAATGGGAATGGGCTTTGTTACCCTTCTCTTTGGATTCACTGGATATCTACTTCCTTGGACTGTTGTGTCAAAGTCTGCTACGGACGTAGGAGTCGGAATGATGAGTGCTCTTCCTCAACCACTTTCATCCTTCATCACCTTCCTCATCGTCGGCTCAAATGGCGACACAGGTACACTTCTTCGATTCTACGATCTACACGTGGTGTTGCTCCCAGCGGTACTTCTACTGCTCTTGGTCATGAAGATGTACATGCTGGAAGCTCACGGAATATCCGAACCAGCTAGAGGACTTGAAAACACTCCTTCAAACAAAAGAAAACTGATTCCAATATTTCCGGACATCACGTTCTATCTTGTTGAACTAGCTGCATTTTTCGGGGCAGCTATGTTGCTGATATCTGCGGTGTTTCCTTTGAATCTCCCGCCAGAGTACACCCCCCAGCTTGCAGCGCAATATACCTCTCAACCGGACTGGTACTTCTTGTGGATCTATCAAGTTCTGAAGTTTGAAGTATTCGAAGGAAAAGGACTTCCGATTGCTTTAGGGGTGGTCACCGTCATTTTCATAGTACTCACCATTCTTCCCTTCGTCGACAGAGGAGAGGAAAAGAGTATAGGTAGGAGGAAGAAATTCGTCACGCTCGGGGCGATATTCGTCGCTGAGGTGGTTACCCTTTCTGTCTGGGGCGAACTTACTCCTGGTAGAATCATTCCAACTGAACAAGCTGTACTTGTTCTTGGATCAATTGCGCTAATAATCGCCTTGGTTTCGGTCGCGATGTACAAGTTACTATACCGCGCCACAATCGGTCGGAAATCCGATGCCGTCGCATCTATGACAACAGTCTCCAGAGAAGCAACAATTAGTTCAAGCCAGTTGACCAAGTCGGCATCATTTTGGACTGCTGCTTGCTTTGTAGCAGTGCTGGGCGTCTCCACTTTTTCGTTCGGAAGCACTGTCAGCTCGATGACCTCTATAGTTTTGGGCGGCCCGAATTTCGCTCAATTTGAGGTTTTGATATTCTCTCTTGTAGGAGACTTGATAAGCGTACTTGCTATCAGTTTTCTCATCTACAGACTGGAACTTAACTCAGGGTCGCTGAAGAGAAGAGTTAGAGCATTTGAAGTTGGATGGCGAAATAATTGAAATCAGAAGTTGGAAACTACAGCGTAAAGTTAGTCTACCTGCTTATTCTGGTCGAAGCGATAACCGTTTACTTCCTTTGGGCTCTGGACCCTATCACACAGGTTGGGGAGAGCGTTTTTGCAATTCTCCTTGCTGTAGATCTCTTGTCCTTTATGATGATATCTTATATCTACAGAACCTTCAAGAGCGGTAACCAGATCAGCAGAGGTTTGCTGATCGGCGCGTGCGGGTTGATCCTTGTTTTAATTTATACCAGTCTTGCCCTCTGACCTTCATTGGTGTTTGCAAGATGACTACATTTGGTCTTGCCGACAACTCAAAAACGTCTTCAGAAGTTAGGTCACTTGTGAAGCATTGCCTTCCGTAAAATCTCCATATTCTTTTACCCACTCTTCAGAACCTTAGACTGCGTCCATGTCTTTGGTTGTGAGTTCCTGATGACCTCAAAGGACGGACGTGAGGGAAACTCCAATTTCAAATCACATCAGAAGTGGAATTTCCTAAGGACAGCGCTTACTTTCTCAGTAGCTCTTGTCGTCGCTAGTGTATCAGGTGTTGCAAGAGCCCTTACAACTTGAAAATCATGGCAGAGATTCCACTTCAACTGGCTTCCCTAGGATAAAGGCGGCAAACCTCTCTGACCTCGTACAGAATGAACCTGTCCAATTCAACTATCCACTTGAAGAGACGCCAAACATTCTGGTCAAGCTTGGCACAAAGGCTGAGGGAGGAATTGGCCCAGACGGTGACATTGTGGTGTTCAGCATGATCTGTCAACATCTCGGATGCATTTGCGGTTTCGTTTCGGAAGGTCAAAAACCATCTTGCAATCCAATCTACGCCGCTAAAGGGCCGGTCGGTTACTGTTGCTGCAACGGCAGTATCTTTGACTTTGAATTCGGGAAAGTCCTATGGGAGGGCCGCCCGAAAGAGCAGTTCCCCAGGTGACATTTGAATTTGATCCTTCCACCGATGACATCTACGCAGTTGGTATGACGCCACCTGACATCTTCCATGTCTGTTTTGCTTCTAACGCTGAGACCATTTACGATTTCAGGGCGGCAAATTCCGTTTTATTGTTAATTATGAAAGGCACTAGCTTGTCGCTTTTAGGGAGCTTATCTTTGTGCATTCTCGGCCTCGTCCTGGTTATTTCAGGAATAGCCTATCTGATCTACAGATTGGATCTAGGTGCAGGTTCGATCAAGAAACATGGTGAGGCGTTTGAAACCGGGTGGAAACCCTGAGTGGTAGAACCTTTGAAAGAGTGATACTTCCGGTAGTTGTTGTTCTGATCGCATTGCAAGTTATTGCATCACAGATGATCTGGACTCTGGACATAACCAGTCGAATGAGTGAAGACCTATTTGCACTGTTTCTGGCAATTCTCTGGTCTCATTCTCAGTTGTCTTGTACCTCTTCAGAGTTGAGAGACGCGGACACATTGTTAACAATACCTTCTTGCTTCTTGGATTCGTTTTTGTATTCATCTTACCTTCGACAGCCCTCGCGGCGGAATAGTCCTGGACCCTAGAAGCATTGCTTTTAGCTCGGGTTTCGGTGATGAAAATGATTGTGCTATTTGTGGGCGTCTCGATTATCGGGTTTGTAGTGGGAAGATTCATGAATGGAACGAAGTACAATTCTAAGAAGGGTAGCGCAGCGGAGTGGAAAGCAACGTTAGTAGTTTCTCACGTTGAACTGCTTTCGCAAGACCCAAGGCGAACCTCCACTTCTTTCCAAGCTCTTTTCTAGACTAGTGGAGAAGGAAAAATAATAGACCGGGTGACCGCCTATTGCGTGGAGTGCATCATTACTTCGATCTTGTTCTTATTATGAACCCTAGTCCACCTAGGATTGCACCGAGCGCTGCAAGAAGCACCAAGGCGCCGATGGGATTAGTGAGCTGACCGAGAATTTTCTCATGGATCTCAGTAGTAGTATAACCCAAGCCTCCGGCCGCGGTCGCAGTTCCGGCATAGCCCGCCATATAACCACCCCACATCATAAGCAGCATCGAGCCAGCCACGCCGACATTCATGAAGACATAGTGACCCCAAGCTAACGCGTTTGCTAGTCCGCTGTAGACCTTGCCTTGAATCCCTTCTATGTAAAAGTAGAAAATCGAAGTGACTGCGACACCTATCACGCCGACAACAAGGTACAGAATGTAGCCAGTAAACATCCACGTTCCAGCTCCTCCTCCTGCAATTACTCTCGACGGACTGAAGTACCAGCTGATGTTGAAATCACTCAGAGGTTCCAGAATGAGAATCGTGACGATTGTTATGATTAATCCCTGAATGACCGCTGCCCAAATGAAGCGAGAAGCCCATTTGCCATGAATCAATTGCATGCCACTCAAAGAGCTTCTGTCCTGCATCATGTTTCTCATAGTCAAAAGAGATTCACCCTTGACCCGCAATTGAGGCATGAGTGATTTAAGGGCTTTCAGGCAAGCAAGAAATATTGTACGAAATGGTACTCTCGAATTATTATATTTGTGAAAATGTCACTCAATGATTGATTGAGTTCGAGCACGCTTCATCACAGTCAGTTGCAACCCACAAGACTCAATCATGAAGTCGGCTCAAGATCAAGCTCTTGGAAGGAGAACTGATG
>JAJYUX010000024.1:0-4521 GCA_021792315.1 archaeon | reverse complement strand
GGATTAGGTGATCTTGGAGGTTTCTTTCGATTGGGTCAGTCACAGGGCCATTATGTAATCCAGTGTATTTGTTATTTAGCGTCCAAAAGACCTTTTGTTTGTGTGAATTCCATTCACACTCAGGTAGCGTCAAGTTTTGATTCGTCATAGAAAAATGTTCTATAGTACTTTATTATTGTTGTTATTGTAATTGCAATGGCAATAGAATTTACAAAAATGTTTTGAAAATTCCAATGCAAAAAGCACAAAGAGTAGACTAAAATATCGCTAGCGATATTTTAGCATCAAGTGATAATATGCAGTCTTCGACAAGTGTAGTACCGCAAGGGTTCTCAAAATACTATATGCTATCTCTTCTCAAGGAAAGGCCGATGACGGGGAAGGAAATAATGGAAGAGACGACGAGAAGAACCAATGGGGCTTTGAAACCTTCACCCGGGCTCGTCTATCCTCTTCTGGGGAAACTGCTTTCCTCTGGTTGCATAGAAGAGGTTGAAGAAGGAAGAGGCTACAACATCACTAAGAAGGGTGAGGAGCTCCTCATTCGCATGGGACAGAGAAGTGACGAGTTGAATAGTTTGCTTACCTCTGTGACGAGAGTCGGACTATTCGGCGAGTTGGTGGCGCGGGACGCGGTAGATGGTATGACCAAAGCGATGAAAGACGTTCGACAGGATCTCTCGAAGCTCGGCGCTTCTCAAAAGGCGAGATACAGGAGATTCCTTCAATCAGAGTTGGAACGGCTGGATCGTTCTGAAAAAGAAAGTCACCCTATGAATTGAAAATGAGTTCAAACGATTCTTTAATTCTTGGACGATCTAAAGAAGGGTTTCCGGCCTCGATATTTATGAGTCTTGTATGTAAGGTGCGGTCGCCGGGATTTGAACCCGGGTTCTCAGCTTGGAGGGCTGACGTCCTAGACCAGGTTTTCCCATCTTTCGATAAGATGACTGGACGACAACCGCGCGAAAGTAGACACAATTAAGAACGATATATCTAGTTTATTGCGAAACACTCTCAGGTGTACTTGACGGATTTCGATGTGGGCCGAAAATACGATGCAGCCGTATTGCTCTAAATTATTTCAAATTAAACTATTATCGGAAAATAGCGTATTTCGCGATCCTTGTACAAAATCTTCGTTGAATCATGCATGAACCTTGGAGTTCTAATATCCGACTAACTCTAAAGTCTTCAGAAATAATATCAAGACAACAAAATTCCGAGAATATCCTTAAATAACGAATTCTCAAGAAACCCGAAGCGGAGCTTTTTATAACATGGTAGCAGTAAGCCCAGAACTTTCGATCGCCGCTGCGATCGTCATGGCTGGTGGTTTAATCGGAACTGGTGTGGCACAGCAGGGTATAGGTGCTGCCGGCATGGGAATCATTGCCGAGAAACCTGAAAAATTCGGTCAAGTTCTATTCTTCTTCGTGATTCCAGAGACCCTCTGGATTATCGGCTTCGTCTTGGGAATTATCCTACTGCTCAACATTCTCTAAACGAAGGTTAGTTCACAGTGGCGGCTGAGACTCTACTTCGAGAGGTAGAGGATAAAAGGAAGAAAGCCCTTGAGGCTATTGAGTCAGAGTACGCTGCCAAGATCGAAGAGATCAGGAAGAACGCAGAGCGAGAAAAAAAGAGTAGTCAGGAAAGCGCGAAGAGGCAGGCGCTAGAGCTATCACAAAGAGAAAGGATCAGAATAGATGGATCTGCAAAGCTTCAAGCAAAGAAGATGATTTTTGATGCCACTGAAAAGATGCTTGAGAGTAATCTTGCAGCCCTAAAGCAGACTCTTTCCGATTGGGCAGGAACAAAGGAGTACCAGGATCTGCTTCCGAAAATGGTGAAATACGCTTCAAAGCGACTGGGTGGCGAAATCAAAGTAGCCTGCCGGGCCGCTGATGTTGCGGTGCTCAAAAAGTCTGGAATCGAAGTGGCTTCATCTAATCTGAACACAATGGGTGGTTTCAGGGCGGAGAAGAAAGACGGAACTCTGGAGCTTGACCTTACCCTCGAGGAGATTTTGCGGGGACGAGAGGACGAAGTACGCAGATTGATAATTGGCGGTGAGTGATCTGGAGTGCAAGCATCTTATGCTGCAGGTTTCGGAACACTTAGAGTCCAATCACTGAACTTTCTAACGAAGGCCCAATTAGAAGATCTGACGCACGCAAAGGACGTTGCGGAGATTGCGCAGAAGCTTGAATCTAGCTGGTACGGCATAGACATTGAAGCTGAAGCTGCTGTTCACAAACCACCAGAATTAGTTGAAATCGCGGTCAATAGACATCTAATAGGAGTTAACAAAACAGCCCTTCAGGCATGCCCTGTTTTCGGAAAGACCGCTCTCGTTGCTTATCTTTCAAAATGGGACATCGAAAATATCGAGCTTGTAGTTGCTGCAAAGAGTCTTGGAAGAACTCTCGAACAGACAGAGTCGTACCTTGTGTCTTCTAGGAATATTCCTCTGAGTAGTTCCATAGCTGCAATCCCTATGAGCGAACTAAACACTATGATGCAGCAGCCAGACGTTGAAGCCGTCATAAACTACTTGGTGAAATATGGTTACGGCGCAATTCTGCTTCAGCAATTGGGCGATTTTAGGAAAAACGGCGACCTCGGGATATTCTCAAGCGCCCTTCAGAATTACTATTACTCAAAATTACTTTCAGAGCTCAGATTCCTTCAGGGTGATGAAGGGGTACTCAGGGAATATGTTCGTGCCGAAATCTCGAAGAAGAACATCCTGAATCTGCTTAAATCAAAGGAATTGAAGATAGAAAGAGATGTTTTCGCTAGGCATAGTATCAGTGGCGGGCTTCTGGACCAATCGACCCTCCTCGAAGCTTACTCTTCTCCTGACCTCGGCGACATTACCAAAAAATTCGAACCTTGGTTTGACCTGACCGGGGATGTCGAAAAATACCAGCAATCACATAACCTGACCGAGTTCGAAGTCGCGCTGGACAAGATGATGGTAAGTCGATACATGCCAAAATTCAGGGCGTTATCGATATCTCTTACAACAGTCTTTGCATTCGTGTTTCAGGCTGAATTTGAAAGACAAAACATTCGAAGAATCACTTATGCAAAACAATACGGAATGACCGAAGACTACATAAGGTCAATTATCCTGAGCGTGTAACCTCAATATGAGCGGGAGACAGGCACCACAGATCGGAAAGATTGCTGTCGTCGGAGACCGAGAGCTTGTCGTTGGTTATAGGTTGCTCGGAGTTGAGGACGCGTATATTGCTGGAAGAGAAGATTCTCAAAAGGTATTGATGGATCTTTTCAATTCTGGAAAATACGGTTTGATAATTGTAGGCAGTGGTGTGAGGAAGACTCTCAATCTGTCTTCCAGAGACAAACTGGAATCCTCTATCATTCCACTGGTAGTTTTTATGCCAGCTATTGATGCCGAGGAGTCGGAGGAATCGCTTTCAGTTCTCGCAAAGCGAGTACTTGGAGTGGATTTGAAGGTGAATGCGTAATGAATGAAGGAAAAATAGTCAGGGTCAGCGGGCCAGTGGTCACTTCGCAGGGACTAGAAGGCGCAAAAATGTTCGACGTCGTAAGAGTCGGAGAGCTTGGTCTCGTGGGAGAAGTAATCAGACTGCAGGGCGATACTGCAACAATCCAGATCTACGAGGATACGACAGGGATCAGACCAGGAGATAAGGTCGTTAGTACCGGTCAAGCTCTTTCAGTCGAGCTCGGGCCAGGTTTGTTAACGTCGATATATGATGGAATCCAAAGGCCCCTCAATATTCTAAGACAGCAAAGCGGTGATTTCATCAGCAGGGGTTTGGTAATCGCTCCTCTTGACGAGAAGAAACTATGGGAATTCACTCCCGTAAAGAAGAAAGGCGACAAGGTGGTCGAGGGAGAGATTATCGGAAGCGTTCAGGAAACTCCGCTGGTATCTCACAAGATCATGGTACCGCCTAGCGTCAGCGGAGAAATCAAGGATTTGAAATCTGGCAAGTTTACGATTAGGGATCAGATTGGCACTCTTAAAATTGAATCAGGTGATATACCACTATTTCTAGCAACTAGATGGAGAGTCAGAACTCCGAGGCCAATCTCGAGAAAGCTCCCGCCTGACACACCCTTGCTGACTGGACAACGGGTCTTCGACACTTTCTTTCCGGTAGCCAAAGGGGGAACGTCAGCGATTCCGGGACCCTTCGGCTCCGGAAAAACGGTGAGTCAACAACAACTAGCGAAGTGGAGCGATAGCAAGATCATCGTCTATGTGGGCTGCGGAGAAAGAGGAAATGAAATGGCTGAAGTTCTAGCGACATTTCCAGAGCTTGAAGACCCTATCGCACACAGGCCCCTAATGGAGAGGACCATCCTTATCGCAAACACTTCAAACATGCCAGTAGCAGCAAGAGAGGCAAGTATCTACACCGGAATCACGATTGCAGAGTATTACAGATACATGGGCTACGATGTTGGCCTAAGGGCTGAAAGTACGTGGAGGTGGGCGGGAGCTCTCCGGGGGGTTTC
>JAJYUX010000126.1 GCA_021792315.1 archaeon | reverse complement strand
GATCTAAGATATCGGAGACTATGGCTTCATGCTTCCTGCTATGTTGTCTTATGTCTAGACAGGCGAATTCGAATCCGAACGTTCTAATCTGCCTCAAAAGTGGCAGTACGAATGAATCAGCTACGTCCTCAGCACCATTCTGAATCAGGCTGGAATATATGATTGAAAGGTCTGTTAGAAATTCCGAAGCATTCCCGTAGCTCGGACTTGGCGATCTGGGTTCTTTGAGCGTCTCCATTAACTTGTTGTGCATGAAGGTAAGTTTTGCCCGATAGGGTTCGTATTGGTTAGAGTCTTTGATTTCTGCCCATACGTCGGGGTTAAGATGTTTCTCATTCTCTAAGGAGTCAAGAAGTTCATTGCTGAACGTAGTTATGTGGGTCGACTGCGATAGTTTATCGGTAAGGTCAAAGAGCTTAGCGTCGTAAAGCTTGATTATTGATTCCCTTAGTAGCTTCGTAGTTTGAAGTGTTAGTTCCGGAGTGACCTTTGGATTACCATCTCTGTCCGACCCTCTCCATGACCCGTAAAATAGGAAAGCTGGAAGCCGATCAGCCACCTCCGTATTATATACTTGAGCTATGGCATCTTCTAATCTAGCACAGACAACGGGTATCATCGGAAAGACGATCTCCCTCATGTAATACAAGCCGATTTTTACTTCGTCCCAAACGGAAAGATCTCGATCTCGTGCCTCATCTGTTTGCCAGAGAGAAGTTACATTGGCGCGCATCTCAGTCAAAAGCTGCTTTCTTTCAAAGGAGCTCATTTCTCGGATTTGTTCAAGGTTGTCCAGCAATCTTGAAATCTCAAAGGTCTTTTCAAGGATGGTTCTACGCCGTGCCTCATTGGGATGCGCGGTGAATACGAGTTCGACCCTGAGATTCTGGAAAAACTCTAGAACTTCCTCAAGGCTCATTCCCATTTCCTTGAATGTGTAAATCAGATCGTAGATAGACTCTGCAACGCGAAATGGTTTCTTCGACTTCTTTTTTCCATTTAACCTATGGAGGTTTGCTTCTCTCTGCCTCAGAACTGCTAACCTATGATGATCCTCCGACAGATTGACGAGTTGAAAGTAGGTGGAAAATGCGTGGATCATCGATAGACAGTTTTGATAAGAGAGTGAAGACGCCAACTCAGTGATCTCATTCTGATATTTGTTTCTGAGCCTCATAGACCGAGATCTACGAACCTTTTTGGAAAGGATCCTCAGTCTTTCCTCAAGATCAAAGACCTGCCTTCCTTCCTGCTTGATTATCGTCTCTTCAAGCATGTTGCCGAGGAGGTGGATGTCTCTGCTAATCCCGCCTCGCGCAAAATGGGCATTTAGTTTTGGATACTGTCTAGGCCCATCGCTTCTTACTTGCGAGAACCTTGATTTTCGGGAGGCATCTGCTTCGGCCATAACCATGAGTCGTGTACAAGAACTAGATATTTGAGTCTAGGGATGCGCAGTGCTGAACAGAGTAGGCAGTAGAAACCTAGATTCTCAATAATAATCGTACGCACAGCGCTAATGAGGATAAGATGTCAGGGATCTCTTCTGCTGGATGACCATCATGCTGACTACTTTCCTTCGTCATAATCAAATACGTTGAAATTAAGCAGATAGGCGAAACAAGGCAGGTCGATTTTCAGCTCACTCTTATCCGACACTACTCGCGGCCCGCTGGATTACCTCAGAAAGAGCCGGGTGTATGTGCACTGTGCGCGTAATGTTCGAGGTGGTTCCATCGCCGGACTTCATGCTCACCAGAACCTCATGAATCAATGTGGAGGCGTCTGTACCCATTATGTGACAACCCAGTATCCGCTGTGTGTTCCTTTCGACAAGGAGTTTGACAAAGCCGGTCCTATCCTCTATTGCCCGGCCCATTCCAGTGTCGATGTAATTGTACCTTCCAACCATATAATTGACATTTTCTTGCCTCAATTGTTGTTCGGTCTTGCCAACTCCTGCGACTTGAGGTGAAGAGAAAATCGCGTGGGGCATCGCGGAATAGTCCACTCGAACTTTGTTCTCTGATGAGAATATGTTGTTGAAATCATACTGCGCTTCTAGGTTGGCGCTGTGCTTGAAAAGATAATGTCCAACCGCGTCGCCTAGTGCAAAGATCCCCTTGACATTTGTTTCAAGAAATTCGTCGGTGATAACGTACCCCTTTGCATCTGTCTTGATTCCAGTTTTCTCAACTTGAAGGATATCAGAATTCGGTGTTGTACCTGTCGCGACCAAAAGTTGATCAGAAGCGAGAGTTTGCGTTTGATTATTTTTCCCATTTCGTACATTAACATGAAATTGCTTTCCATCCTTCGAAACTCTGAGGGGCTCAGACTCTGTCAAGACATTGTACTTCTCACTGAAAATCTTCGTGAAGCTCTCGGATATTTCTTCATCTTCGTTTGGTATGAGCGTCTTGTGATGCTGTACAATGTTTATTTTGGTGCCCAAAGATCCGAAAAAGTGAGCAAGCTCCACTGCAATGTATCCACCGCCTATGATAGTCAGGTCTTTGGGCTGAGTTTCGAGTCTCAGAGCTTCTTCGCTCGTGATAAAGCCCGATCCTTCCAATCCTTCGATCTTTGGAATCCGTGGCCTGCCACCTGATGAAATCAATATCTTATCAGCGATCAGAATGTCTTTCCCAACCTGAACTGTTTTGTGACTAGCAAAGTGACACTCTCCTTTGAAGAGTTTCGGATTTTGGGATCTCTCCAGTCCCCGCTCAATTGAGAAAGAATCTTCGTCGACTGATCTGGATACTCTTTTGACTATTGACCTAAAATCAATGGAGTACTTGTCGACCTTTATTCCGAATAGATGTGCATTCTTTATCGTTTCGATCACATCTGCGCTATGGATTAGCATTTTTGAGGGGATGCACCCTCTATTGAGACAAGTACCGCCCAATCTCCCCTTTTCGATGATTGCCACCTTGAAGCCCTGGGCGGCGAGCGCCCCTGCAACATCAAGGCCGGATCCAGACCCGATTACTATCAAATCGAAGTTGCTTTGCATCCCTAACTTCCTCTGACTTCATTCACATCTTCTTCAACAATAGAAAAGGGATTTGTGCGCTTTGGTGACAATCAAACAGATTCTCGGCTGTCATAAATATTGACGAATGATCCCGCTCGACACCGATTAACAGCTCGAAATAATCTCTGATTTTCCCGGTTCTTTTCTCTTGATTTCTGTTTAATCAATAAGCCAGAATTTTAATGGCTAAGGAAAACCTTCTCATATCGTAGCGTCAATCCGCCTCTTTGTGAGCGTTATTGGCCTGGATCGACGAATTACAGCAACACAGAAACGCCAAAGATTACTACCTTAAAGCAAATCAAGAATCTCCCTTGTCTCATGACGAAAGAGCTAGCTTCAAAGGATTGAATTATTTTCCGGCAAGTGAAAAGCTACGGATTAGAACAAACCTCCACCGCAACTCTAGTCCTGATCTAATTATGATTTCGACGAGCAAAGGAACTTCCCGGGAGTTTAGCCGGTTTGGATTTTTCGAATTCGAGGTGGATGGAAATATTGTCAAGCTCCACATGTACAAGTCTCTTGATAGAAAAGAAGACAACGAGCTTTTCATACCATTCAAGGACAAGACCAACGGACTGGAGACCTATTCGGCTGGTCGATACCTGGATCTCGAAATCAACCCCGTCGATTATGATGATTGCCTGATCGACTTCAACTATTCTTACAATCCGTTCTGTGCATACAGCGAGGACTATGTCTGCCCTCTTCCACCGGCTGAGAATTGGCTGGGTGTAGCAATAAGAGCCGGAGA
>JAJYUX010000125.1 GCA_021792315.1 archaeon | reverse complement strand
CGAGATTTGACTTCAGAAAATTCGAGCGGGTTCGTCATGAACTCGGTAGCCAAATGAAATCAGTGGGAGAGGTCATGTCAATCGGTAGGTCGTTTGAAGAAGGGATTCAGAAAGCGATAAGGATGATCGACATCGGAAGGGATGGGATACTTGATTACAAACCACTTGGCCAAGCTGAACTCATTGAAAATGCACTGGTTCATCCAACAGATGATATCTACTTTAACATTGCAGAGGCACTTGCAAGCGGCTATGGCGTTGAGGAAATAAACCGGTTAACGTGGATGGACAAGTGGTTTGTTTCAAAGATAAAGAACATAGTTGATTTTGATAAGGTACTCGTTGCTATTGCACTCTCAGGAAGATCGTTAACTCCGGTGGAGCTGAAGCAAGCGAAATTGCTTGGGTTTTCAGATTCCTGGCTGGCGAAGAGACTCCGAATTTCGGAGAGAGAAGTACGAAAGTTAAGAGCCGAGAGTCAGATTACCCCGTTTGTAAAGCAAGTTGATAGTCTCGCAGCCGAGTGGCCTGCGAAAACGAACTATTTGTACACCTCTTATGACGGAAGACAGCACAACGTTGGCTTCGGGGATGGTAGCGGGAAGATTATGGTTTTGGGCACTGGATCATACAGAATCGGCAGTTCTGTCGAATTCGACTGGGGCACAATGAACATGGTCTGGGCTCTTCAGAGAAGAAACTTCAAAGTGATAGTGCTCAATTGCAACCCTGAAACTGTCTCAACGGATTATGACATGAGCAACAGACTCTACTTTGAAGAGCTGACATTGGAACGTGTTTTGGATATCTACGAACTTGAAAAGCCATTCGGAGTAGTGTGTTGCGTGGGTGGCCAAACAGCCAACAATTTGATTCCAAAATTGGCACAATATGGAGTAAAGATTCTCGGCACTAGTGCGGAGAATCTCGACAGGGCAGAAGACAGAGCAAAATTCTCGGACATGCTCGACAAGATTGGAATATCTCAGGCAAACTGGATCGAAGTCACGTCATACGAAAAGGCCGCGGAGTTTGCTCAGGAGAATTACCCGGTCATAGTCAGACCATCATATGTTTTGAGTGGAGCTGCTATGCGGGTAGTATATTCTCCAAAACAGCTTGAGTATTTCCTGAAAAATGCTGCCGACGTCTCTCCTGATCATCCGTTAGTAATAAGTAAGTTTATTCAAAACGCGAAGGAGGCGGAGGTTGATGCAGTAAGCGACGGTAAGAACGTACTGATAGGAGCGATAATCGAACACGTCGAAAAAGCTGGTGTCCACTCGGGAGATGCTACGATGCGAATCCCAGCAGAAGGGTTGAGTAGCGAAATACAATCCAAGATTATAGATTACACTCAGAGAATTGCAAAGGAACTCTGCATTGTGGGTCCATTCAACCTTCAGTACATAGTCAAGGCAGGCGATGTCCTCGTGATTGAATGTAATTTGAGGGCGAGCAGATCCATGCCATTTGTTTCAAAAATGAATGGCGTCAACCTGCTCGATGCCGGGGCTGAGGCTATCTTGGGTCACTCGATTGAAAGCTTCCTGAAAGTTAGACCATCAATGTTCAGGGTCGGGGTCAAAGTGCCGCAGTTTTCTTTCATGCAACTTGAGGGTGCTGATCCTCTTCTGGGAGTTGAGATGCAATCGACCGGAGAGGTCGCCTGTTTCGGAGAGAATTTCTTTGACGCTTACTGCAAGGCTCTGGCGTCTTCGGGATACAAGATTCCAATGGAAGGCAACGTCCTGATCAGCGTAGGAGGAACTGAGCTCAAGAGAAGAACGCTAAACTCGGTGAGAAAGCTTGCTGAGATGGGTTACAATATTTTTGCGACTGAACACACAGCAGAATTTCTTTCAAAGCACGGACTTCACGGCGTCACAATACTCTACAAGATGATGGAGCGAGAAAGAAAACCCAACATTGCTGATTACCTGGCAGAAAGAAAGATTGACCTAATTATCAACATCCCGAGCAGCATGGCTCTGGAAAAGTTTGCCGAGATGCAGGAGGACGACTACAAGATCAGAAGAAAAGCTGTGGAACTGGGTATTCCGATCTTAACGAACGTAGAGAACATAGACGTATTCATCAAGGGGCTGGCTTGGCTGCGAATTAGAGAAGTAACGATTTCTCCGCTTACTGCGAAGTCATAGTTATCACCTGTTAGGGCGTTTATGATAGATCACATTACTAGGAAGTAAATGTGCGTTAGTTGATTTCTGCTCTAGACCTCTATTCTGCTACGACTGCCGTTTTCATTATTCCATGGTTGTGCCTGTGGATATTCGACAAGCTATCCACGGCTAAAATGATTGTCTTGTTGTTTTTTTTCGATTTAACTCTCACGATAGAAGCTGGAATCAATTCAAATGTTCTTCTGATAGCTCTTCTTCATGTGATTACCATACCTGTGTTTTTTGCTCTGATCTACATAGATCTTGTCGAAGAAAACAAGATAAAATTCTCCTGTTTTGTCTGCGGAAAGGCAATAGCAGAATCTGAGGCTATCCACACGTTACGACGTTCGAGCGGTAGACAGAGGACTGTTCTAGTGCATAATGCCTGCATCGATCTACAGACCAGAGATCGAAAGGGATTCTCTAGAGGAAGATTCAGGTCGGGGATACCAAGGTAGTCCATGTCACACGGCTAGAGGCGTCAAGAGAATCCCGTCCTCGTGCTGAAGCTTCTGCTTTCTCCTTTGTTCACCTCTTGCAAGTCCGCCCTTCCTTGCAACCTCCCGTCTCGTCTCCCAAGACGCTGCTTGGAGGCCGCGCTTCTCATGAGGCGCCTCTCCTCCTGCACGTGCGACTCGCTCGCGTGTGAAGTCAGAAGCTGACGCCAATCCTCGTTTGTTTCCATTTTCTTTTTCGGACAATAGAGAAAACCAAGAGAGCATTAGAACGATTGAAGTATTTAGTGCTATAGAATAGAACGATGTTCAATTTGGATCAATTTTGGAAAAAATATTTAATGGAGAACGCCGCAATTTCCAAGCTAACGAAGTCCGACAAATAGCATGTCATAGAAAACAATAAGATTACAACATAGTACAATACGGTACATCACATATTACAGAGAACGAGGATTGCAAATGGCTGAAGCGAGTACGGAAGTTCCAAAGGATTTCAGGGATCTCTTCAATGTTGATATAGGAACTCATGCTGGTTACGTCTTCGAGTCGAACTCTGAAAAACAGGAGAGATTATTTGAACTCTGTAGAGAACTGATACTAAGACATTGTGGGGTATTGTACATTGCGGGAAAACAGGGTGTGAAAGGCATACGCCTCTCGCTGATTGACACTGGACTTGACGTTTCAGGTTACCAGCGCAGTGGTCAAATGAATATTGTGGACTCAGAGGAGTGGTATTTATCCAGTCCGCGGCGGATACAGTTCAAATCTGATGCTGAGCTGGAAAATGAATTTAGAAGGGTGTCTGAGGAGACAATTTCATCTGGCTACAATTACCTCGTCGTAATTTCTGAGACAGACATGCTTGTTCGAAAAGGGTTCTTGGCGAAGTACGCTGAGCTCGATGCACAGCTTGACAGCGTAATTAGAGACCTGAAGATAGGATTCTTGTGCGCCTTCGACCGTCGAGAGCTTGTGGCATCAGGCGTGAAAGACGCGACGTTACAGGTCACAGTTACTCATCAAACAATGATTTGAAGAATCTAAAAGTCCGGTGGTAGCATTCCCTGTGCTCTGAGCCACTCGACCTGTGACACGGTGTACCTCCAGATGATGTCGCACCTGTCTGATTCCTTGAAATCCCAAGGCACGAGGAGCACAATATCACCTAGACG
>JAJYUX010000124.1 GCA_021792315.1 archaeon | reverse complement strand
CGTCACAGATCTATTCTCAAGGAGCACTGGAAGGAGCAGGGGGGAGATTGAAGAAGAACTGAAGACGATGGAGCTTAAGGTGCAGAATCCGAAGATATTGAGGGGTCTGGCACTCATAATGTTCAGGGCATCCGAATTCAGGAGGCCTTCCCCCCTCGATTCAGAGATCGTGAGAAGGGCGATATTCTCCATCGCAAGGAACCCCGTAGTGAATCCGGAGGACAGGAAGGCTGTGCTGGAGAAGATCGCATCCAGCATGAACTCGTCTCCTGTGGAGGTCGACGATGCAATATACGGCGACAAGGAGAGCAACCTCATCCTGGTCTCGCCATTCAACGCTCCACCCGACATACTGGCTAAAAAGTTCAACGGTGAGCAGATCGAGACTGTCATGATGAAGTCCCTGTGGGTTGAAGTTTCGACCACGACGCACGCGAACGATTTCATGAGGAGAATCAGGAGCAGGGGTCTGCTCTACGAAGAGAGTGTCGAGGACGCCAGACACACGATAAGGGTCAATGGTCCTGTGTCAATATTCGAGAAGAGCGAGAGGTATGGTGTGAAGCTCGCCCTGTTCGTGAGATACGTCCTCTCCCGCGACGACTGGGAAATCAACGCTTCCATCTCCCTGAAGAGCAACAGGGGGAAGAAGGGGAAGGAAGAATTCATTTACCACCTTGACGAGTCCGTCTCCGACCTCATAGTCAGGGAAGATGCCCACGAGGAACAGCTCCCATCATTCGTGAACAGCAATCCTGAATCAATTGAAGTTGACGGCAGCACAGTAACGCCCGACTATTCCATGAGTGCGGGAGGGAATGAAGTCGCAATATTCGTCTCACCTCTCAGGTACTACAACGACGAACTGCTCAGGGTCAGCAAGATCACTGGCTCCGGAATCGGTGCTGATGTGTTTTGCCTGCTGGAGGGCAAGGAGAAGTGCCCGAAGGGGGCCATGTGCTTCAAGGAAGGGGTGGACTGGTGGATGATCAGGGAATACCTGACGCACAAACATTCAGGGGAGAAAAAAAGATCACGGTCGGAGACCGATGAACACGTCCATCGACATGAAATTGAGTCTGCACCAGTGAAGCTCACCGATCAGATGATCTCCCACCTGAACTCCCTCTACCCGGACGACCATGCCATGGTAGAGTATCTAGATTTCATGGGAATTCCGCCGGAGGAGGGACTGCGAGCTGCAGGATTCAGGGTGGCCTGGAAAGGACTGAGGATTGTAGTTGCTGGAAGGATCAACGAATCCACTGATTAGGCTATTTGTAATAGCCTCAGTACCACGATAGTAAGGGCATGTCTGAAGACAAACATATTGTTTTTCTTTCGATCGCTGCGCTCTCATCTTTTCCCTTTCCCCCGCCCCGTTTGCTTCCCTGCTTGCACTGTCACTTTACGGAACCGGTAAGATGCAGGCAGAGTGAAGACAGACATCGTCGCTGTCAGATCATCATCTTGAAAAAGAAATAGAGAGAGGTAATGCAAATAGAAGAGCTGAGTAACTTGGAATGAGGGAGCTACAGTACCCTCTTCTCAGCACTGGGCGGGTACCCCTGGGAAACGTTAGAGCAACAGGAAGGATGGGAAGTTTGGATTGATGCTTGCTCCTCAGTTGACGAACGTCAACGTCCGTCGCTCGCCACGCACTCCCCCGTAGACAGACTAGCGACTTGCACCCCACAAGCTGAACAGGCTTACAAGCATCAACCAACCGTTCCGGAACCAATAAAGTACAGACAGGAACAAGAGACAGCACCACTCAGCCCATCAAACAGAAGACACCAACAGAAGTCACTGAAATGATCAAGGAAGCATCACATTCAATACCAACATCAAAACAAAATTAAGAAAAGCATCAGCAAACATCTTTAACCAGAACACTACAAAAAACACAAATTCCACAGCCAATGGAAAATCAAATAGAAACAAAGATAACAGCCCCGTTAGAACAACAACAGTACAGGGAAAACGATCACGATAGAGCTACTTCTGCTAACAGAACGTTTGTTTCATTAGAAGCCTGAATTCAGCCGAAAAAAACAATCTTTATCATTTTGAGCGTCGGAAAGTTTTCTCAAGCAGTTTTTGATCAGTTCTGTCATAATTCGAACCTTTTGCCTTTATCAAATGACGGAGTATCATCGCTATTTTCCTTGTTCTTCAAAGTTAGTGCACTTCAAGATTCCGAATTATCCGAGAGAAACTGCAGTTAGGGTACCAATTCTTGACTACTTAATTGCGTGGTATGTTGCAGAAATAGCTAATTCATGAGGATCGGATGTTCCATTTCAGCTCCCTCCTGACACCCTAGTGACCGGAATGCGTTGCAGTATTTTGAGGGGGTAGTTGTCAAAGATTTGACCGCATCTTACCTTGAAAATTCCGGCAATTCTTTCTTGAAGGTATCCATTTAATAATCAAGAACGATGGTGTTACAGGGTGTTTAAGAAGGTTTCAGAAATGGACCGAGTAAAGGAGGAGGAAGATGAGGTCAAGGAATATGGTGTACTCACTTCCATCCTGTCAAGAGGGAAATTCAAATATCCTATTCTGATAGACGATGTACTAGAAGATTCAAGAGATTTCTGCAATATTCCGGAGCTGCATTTTGCACCGCATTTCAAGGATAGGTCCGAAGTGATTTCGACAGTAGCTTCGACAGACTATCTCGAAGTCCTAGATTCGAAGCATATATCATTTAACAAAGATAGAAGCGTTAGACTTACGATGTATGATTTCCGTCCTCCCAATGAAAATAAAATGGAACATTTTGACCTGACCCTTAATACATCTTTGTACCTAGCAGACTATCTTCTTAACCACAAATTTGGGCCTCCGCTTATACTCTTAACAAATAGGTTCAACGCAAACAAGTTGTTTCCAATTGAAGGCAATATCTCACTGGAACCTGACATAATTGTGATTCTTAGGGATAGACGAAGTGAGGCACTATTCGGTTTTCGAAAAAGGGTTGCTGTTGAGGCCCAGAGGACCGGTTTGGAACGCCTCTACGACAAGCTGGAGAAGTATGCAAAACTGCAAAAGTCTCAGCCGGTCAAGGAACGAATGTACCTTCTTGTGGTGCTTCCGGAGGAGAAGGCGGGGTTTGCCGAAGAATTCAGGGGAAGGGCAAACGAAATGGAATGGATGGATGAGATAGACTACAGGATTATTGTCTCCGGTAGCAGTAAGTTTAAGGGTTTACCCGATTGAGTTATGAAACCGCCTGACCAAGGCGTGATACCACAAAGCGACACTCACAAAAAACTGGTATCGCAGAATTGTTGATGCCTCCAGATAAATCCCAAGCAGATATGCGGGAGCTATCCAGAAAATCAGTCTTTGTGTACTATGATTCAGTGGTACGTCTGACAGCAGCATATTCGCGTAGAAAGTGGTTCCTATAATGATCAGTACAAGAACTATTCCCATAGGGTTATTGGAGAAATAGTACTTTACTAAAACGTAGAACGCCCCACCTATGACAAGAACTGGCATCAGCCAAATCAGTCCGACAGGATCTACATTCCTCAGGGTGGGAAGACCGAACACCAGGTAAATGACGGCGTAACTGACAAACCAAACAACACCCGTTAAAGAGTAAAAAGCTAGGTTGCCATTCCGCTTCGCTGTTTTCTCCAATTCAGCTGTTTCTTTTTTATATCTTTCCGCTTCGCCGCTTTTGCTCTCCAACTCTTTCTTTATATCCTTGGTTTCATTTTCGTGCTTAAGTTTCTCATCCGCAATGCTTTTCCGAAGATCGGAGAGACTCCGCATGTATTCGGCATTGTCCTTGTCATAATCAGATATAATTTTGTTTGCAAATTTCTCGTGCTCTCGGTATATTTCTGCCATGCTGTTGAGAATCTTGGCGTTTTGGTTTGTCAAAACTTC
>JAJYUX010000123.1 GCA_021792315.1 archaeon | reverse complement strand
GAGGATTTCAATATTGAAGGAAACGCCTCCGGCGTGGCGCCGCCATGAGAAATTGCGTTGGTGAAAATCCACCCCTTTGCGGCCAGTTGATCGACTGCAGGAGTTGCTCTCACAGACGGGTTGTAGCATGACAACCTGTCCAGTCTAAGGCTGTCAACAGTCAGCAAAATGACAGAGTCTTTGCCTTGTCTCTGTATGTCGAAGCGAGCTCTTAATTCTGGCAAATTGTCGCTCATATCACATTCCATATCTGGACTGACTGCTAGAGTCAGCTAGCATTTGAGATCTTGTAGTCATTTGCTTGTAGATGCGTATGTCAAATCGAAACCGTTACTGTATGTGATGTCAGACTTGGACAAGGTTGTAAGTATGTAATTCCACCGAGGATTTTGTGGGCTTACCGAAAAGAGCGACATCCAGGGAATGACGGATCTTGGCGAAAAGACAAGAACCGCATTTGTAGTCTCCAAGGCATTCAAGGTACCGTTCCAATTCTGCCAAAGGGCCTGACTTGTAGGAGAACCCGCTATCGCGAAGTTCGCTACGAATGCATCATTGTTGATGATAGGCAGTTGGAAGTCCTCCTGCGTGTTGAGAAGCGATCCGCTATAAGGTTGGAAGTAACTCGACAAGTACGTCGTCATCGACACGTCTCGTGGGTATAGCTTGTACACCTCAGTGTTTCTGTTGTAAGCGAAAAATGTGGGAATAGACATCACTAGCAGAAATAGCATGATTATCAGGGCCAGCCCTACCCTCTTTTTGACCAGCCAACCATACAATTGAGCTATTAGGATTGAGCTAGAAATAGCCAAGAAGATGAATGTGTTGGAGAATAATGTACCTGCTGCTAAGAGGATTAGTCCGAATGAAATGGTCCCTACAAGGAAAACCATAACAAACTTGTCATGATGGTTCTTTCTCTTTCTGATTATCACCATTCTAACCAAACCGATGATAGCGACCAAAGCAAATGAGGCTTGCCAGAACGCTGTAGAAAATGAGACCCAAGAAGGAAGTACCCCTCCAACTTTACTCGAGAGAAACACCGAAAGATCAGTCAATACTGAACGCTGAAGGAAGATTGTCGCATATGAAACCACGAAGCTCAGTCCTTTGTTATACAAATATGGCATCACGATCGCCATAGCTGCAAATGGCAGAGTCACTCTTGCAAGACTTTCTTTTCCATAGAATAGTGCAAATGCGACGAGGGATGACAAGGCAAAGAGCATCGAAACATCGTTCGTAAAACTTAATGTGATAAAAACCATAATTAGGATGAGGAGTCTCTGACGGCGCAAATCACTAACATCACGCGGTCCCAAGAGCCAAATGACCATTAAGACGAGGGGTAAACCCATGAACTGTGGGGTGTAGACACTTTGCTGACCGTAGATACTCCCAACGAAGAATATGGAACATGCTAGTGTTGACGCTGGTGCCGATTTCAGCAATGAAAAGGCAACCTGATACAAAAAACTCAAACACGCAAAGAGAAGAATCAAAACAACTAAATCCATGGCGTCAACTATGCTTAGCCCAGACACTTTAGCTAGGCCTGCACTCAGAAGGTTCATCGCGGGCCAGTCAACGAAGAAAGTCATGGAAGAGCTGCCTGCACCAATCAAGTGCCCAGCTTTCAATGCCGACAAGATGTAAGCATAATTCTCAACTCCATCGCTGTGAGGCAATGGAAAACTTGTTCTGAGGACCCAGAAGCCGATACTCACCATGGCCACCGATAGCGCTAGAAGAAAACCAAGATTCTTCGAGGAGATGTCAAGTTGGATCAGTACTAGACCTAGACACAGAACCCAGAGCAACATCAACGCCAAGAACAATGAAAGATTGCCAAATATCTCGATTGATTGCACAGTTGAGTAAGTGTATTCGAAATTTGTCGGAAATGCAAGAATTATCACTGTCAAGAGGAAAAAGAGGTATTCGAGTCTCAGCTTCAAGCCTAGAACCATCAAGTGGGTGCCTTGACCTCTGGAATGTTCTCGCTCAGGCATCAAACGACTTGTGAGCGCTCAAAAGAGAATTCCCTTCCAATGGCCGCAAGAGTGTCATGCTCCAACTTCCTGAACAAATTGGGGACCCTTTCTTTGCATTGAAGCCAGTAGCTGTCGTCCACGAGCATCTTCGCCATCGCCGACGTTAAATCCTTCAACTCCGAACCTATTATCAAACCAGCGTTAGCTTCTGCTATTTCACGCGCAGTTGCTGGCAAATCAGTACATATAACTGGCAGACCGCACTTAATATATTGTTTCAGCTTGAGTGAGTCGGTGTATCGTATCACTGGATTTTGATACAGAGCCACCCCAAAGGCACATTTCGACATAATATCCCAAGGATTTGGCAAGAAGCCAAGTACTCGAACTACACCATAGCAGCCACTTCTCCGCACAGTATCATCGAAAACGTGGGCGTACGATGACTCGACCTGACCAATTACAATTAAACTGAGGTCAGAAACTCGCTTGGACAAATCTGCGATCGCAGCAATGAGGACGTCGAGACCACGGCCCTTTGAAATAGTACCCATGTATACAATTGAATGGCGCTTTACGAGTGAAGGTTCCAGTCCAAGGTATTTTTCAATTGGAAGCCCAACCACTGCTCTGTGAATCCCCGAATTCTTGATTACGCCATGTTGTATCTTGAAGTCGAACATCTGCCTAGAAAGATACCACACAGAATCTGAATGATTATCCATTAGTTTGTCCGCACTTACAACGACGTAATCCAAAACCCTTTTAGGAAAACTACCAACAGCCAGTCTTACGTCGCCACTAGCATAGACAAGACGTCTAGTAATCCCAAAAGTTTTGATGACGAGAAGGAAAGGGAGAGAAGACGCGACAACAGAGATGTCATACCTCTTCCCAATCCGAGCTATTGAAGCAAATAAGTAAATCCCGATAAAAAGTTCTAGGATTTCAGGGTGGAGTTTTCGGAGATAAAACATCAACCTGCGGATCCTCTGACCGAAAACCCATGTATCGGTTAACTTGCCGCCCTCAAAAGTCCTGCCCTTTACCAAGTAGGAGTCATTTCCCCAAGGATTGCAATACGCAATTTCAACGTACATTTGGCTATGGCTTAGGAAGTAGTCGGAGTAACCTGGCCACAAATTGTTGCAGATGAACAACACGCTTCCCGAGAAGCCGCTGCCCTCTTCCTCTGTTCCCAAGCCCATAGTCTCTCTGAACGAAGATTAAACAGGTATTTGTTTGCGAGATGTCAACGGTATGCGATGACTAGCAAGTACAAACAAGCCGACTGGAGAACCGTGAGAGACTTGAAAGGGCAATTACTAGAGCACTCAAACTAGGAGGAGCCTCAGAATGACATGAGTCGTTTTCAATGGCCCCTGAGAGTACTGAAATGGGAAAAAGTTTCCCTCGCATGCGACGGAGAAGAAGCACCTATAACCACAGAACCTATTCCCCCAATCGTCTCGAGATAATCTGCAGCATCACTTAGTCTGAGTTGGCCCGAGGCAAGCACGCTGATAGCAATCACATTAAGCGTATTTGCTCTTAACACGTATTCACAGGCCTTCCGATTCGGAGTCATTTGAAATCCCAACTTGTTGAAAGGAGTCATAATGGCTATTTCATCAAGATTAACACCTAAACGAACCGCGCAGTCGACAAACATTGGAAAGTTCCTGGTAACGAAGCCTGGTATAACGTTCATATCACTCGCATGACCCATGAACGACTTGATTAGTTCATCGGCGTTGAGCGCCAATGCCAGGTCAGTCAACTGTTCGTGTACGAGAATGCTTCGGAGTCTTCCATTTTTTGGAAGAACACCCTCTAGTCTCTTACGTTCTGACTCCATATACACCTTCAAAAGCCCGGAGTAATTCGAAGTCAGCGCTGAACCGATGCCT
>JAJYUX010000122.1 GCA_021792315.1 archaeon | reverse complement strand
AAAGACTGCCGAAGTAACAGTTCCTGCGGGCACTCAAACGGGGACTGTTCTGAAGTTGAAGGGAAAGGGCCTCCCCACGCTCAGCACTTCAAGCAGAGGGAACTTGCTAGTGGGAGTCAACGTCAACGTACCTCTCAAGCTGACGGAAAAGCAGAAAGAATTGTTGAAGGAATTCAAACAGATCGAAGACGAAAAGAAGAAAGGGTCTTTCTTTCACTTCTAGGCATTCTTCACTCTGACTATTTTCATCTTGCCCATTGCAACCCAGTATTCGACTTCGGCGCCGGAAGTGAGCTTCGCTTTCACTTCTTCTTCTGCGGGTTCAGGAACATCTATTGTCTCAAACGTCTCCAAGTCCATTATCTGCACTTTGCC
This sequence comes from archaeon, assembly GCA_021792315.1. The sequence goes on along the minus strand of JAJYUX010000122.1, from coordinate 3,572 downwards.
GGAAGACTGGGAAATTATCTGTCCAGATTTCTTCTCAATAAGTGGAACCTCGACATTCGTTGAAACCGGGGAGACAAGACTTCTTTTGACGCCATCGAAAACACCTATTCCAACGACCCTTGCTTTTGCCGCGCCGTGCTTTCCGGGCTTGCTCTTGTCATATTCGACAATTCGGCATGGCTCGCCATCGATCAATATGTAAGAGCCTTCCTTCGTGCTACCAAGATCAACTGGCTTGCTCATATCGCATCACAATGAGGCACGATGACCACGAGAACTCTATATAACGTTAATCGTGAATTAAACTTCAGGACTCAGACCAACTGATCCAGAAGATGAACCATTTCAAGACAAGACTTTCTTCGTTTGATTCGGAGAATCATTTCGGAGATCTCGCTCAGGAGGTATTTGATTTTGAAGATATCTAAGATAGGCATCATATCGAAAGAAGGCGATACCGTTGCAAGAGACTGGGCGAAGAAAACAGCAAAGCTGCTTCTGGGTAGGGGCCTGTCAGTTACGAGTTTCCCGAACCTCAGAATCACGGGCGTTGATCATGTTCGTTCCGAAGATCAATTGGGAAGATCGAAGACAAGTCTAATAATCGCCTTCTCCGGCGATGGGACGATACTTCGTCTATTTCGTTCTCTCAACAGTACCATTCCATGCCTTTGCGTTAATGTCGGCGGAAGAGGCATACTCGCTGAGACAAAGCCATCCCACTTCGAGAAATACGTAGACAGAATTGTAGAAGGCGATTTCACGATCGAAAAGAGACTTAGAATATCTCCTTCAATTGGAAAGAAGACCCTTCCTCCTGCATTGAACGAAGTTGTGTTGGTTCGGCAATCATATTCCAAAACACCCTCTTTTACGATTGACCTAGGTTCGAACGCTGTCTTCAACCAGAGGATGGATGGATTGATCGTAACGACACCGACAGGCTCTACAGGACACTCTTTTTCATATGGTAGCCCATTCATTCAAGGTACTCTAGAGGCATTCACGTTGACGCCACTCGCTCCTATCTACCGATTCCCTCCAATAATCATCGCACCAACAACGATTAGGGTTGTGAGCGACTACGCACTTCAGCTTGTAGTGGACGGTCAGGAAACTTTCCGCGTGGAGAAGGAGGAAAGAGTGCGTTTCATGAAGCACAACAGGGATGCCGTTTTCGTCAGATTAGAAAAGGCGGGAGCTTATCGTCAGCTTTCAAATTTGATTTCTCTCGAAGATAATACTAATGGTAAGAAGCGAAAAGTTTGATAAGGCGTCGAAAATGATAATCAAGACGTGCCGGCGAAAGTACTCGTAATCCGGAATATAATTATCTTTGATAGTGTTTTTTTGCGTGTTATCTGATGCCTTTGAAATTGCCGTTCCATTCTTGAATTGACCTAGGTTTTAGATCTACATCTTGAGTCAGCAGTACCTAGTACTTGATACTACCGCATTTTACGCAGGAGTTCCCTATACAAACACGACTGAGAATCTTGTAACTACACCAGATGTCATAAGCGAAGTGTCGAACGAAAGGACCAGGACTCTTATCGCTCTTTCAAAAATCAATGTCTGGCAGGCTGGACCAGAACATTATAATCGTGTAAAGGCCGCAGCCAGAAGCAATGGAGACAACAACATGACCAAAGCAGACCTTAGTGTCCTGGCCCTCTGCTTGTCAATCTCTGCAGATGGAAATGATCCCATATTGTTGTCTGATGATTTCGCGGTAGAAAATGTTGCTTCAAGGCTCGGCATCAAAGCAAGACCGCTTATGACAAATGGCATCAAGACGGCTGCACAATGGGTTTTCTTTTGCCCGGCCTGTGGCAAGATCTATCAGAAGCAAAGGCCAGACTGCGTCATTTGCGGCACGAAACTTGAGAAACGACTCAAAAAGAATTGAACTTCGGCGTCGGACTCTTCAGTTTGTTCTTGACTGCAATATTCAGGACTATTGCTGTCAGTCTTTCCACCTCTGAAGAAAGATTTAATGATCCAAGATAGAGAGGGCGCAGTCCCTGAATCTTCGAAATCACTTCCGCTACCTTTTGGTAAGTTTCCACCTCATCACATGTGACCAAGACATCGGATGAAATTTGTCTCTCTTCATATAGGATGTGCGCGGGGACTGATTGGAACGCAGTTGCCACCTTCACAGTCTTGGGAACCAGTTCGGCAATCTGTTGGGAATAAGACTTGCCCGAAAACCCGATTTGCGAAACAAATTCCTTTCCGACTTTGGCAACTGGCGCGACAGCTGAAATCAGTATCTGATCTCCAGCAAAACTCGGAGCTAATCCCTTGACTGTCTCAATGGCGTTCTCATGCGGCACAGTAAGAAGCACTATCTTGCATGATTCTGCGACTTTTCTGTTCTCTTCAGGCCTCAAGTTCTTCGAAAGATAGTCCCTCGCTCCTTTTTCAGAAAGAACCGTCTTCACTGTTGATTGCGCTTTTTCCAGACTTCGAGATCCGAGAAGAATTTCGTATTCCTTGGCGAGGTGAATGGCGATTCCGGTTCCGAGATCTCCAGTCCCGCCGATGAATCCTATGGTAGTCAAGTTGGTGGGAGGATTATTTCATGCTTGGTATATAGTGAATGCTGTCTGACACATCACAGAGCAACAGTCAGGTGTAAATATCGAATTTCCAATGAGTCCGAGCGTGTGGATCTGGTGCCGATTTCCCAAGGATTGAAAGCGGGTCTTGCGGCGGGAGTCGTCTACGGCTTCATGGTTGGGATGCTCCATTTCGGAGCTCTCCAAGCGTGCAGAACGACGCAGCTCCAATATATTGCCACTCAGATTGCAAAGCAAAACATCAACGCGACGGCCGACAGTCTGTTCGCAACTGATACGATCTATTATCCAATGATCTACGGCCTGTGGAGTCTAGTTTACGGGGTGATTTATGGTGCATCTTTTGCTTGGATTTATCTGAAGCTACCAGGTAGCAGTTCAAAGAGAAAAGGAATGCTCCTAGGGATTCCCGTTTTCTTCATAGGATTGTTTGCAGGGCCTGCATTCTTTGGATACCAATGCGTACCCTCGTACATTCCATATGTCTTTCAGATTACTGGCTTGCCGGTTGCAATAATATTCGGCTTTATCCTTGGTGTCTTTTACGATAGTTTCGGCCGGCTCGTGATTGAGCAGAAGGAAGAAGCAGAGAAAGCAAACAAGGATGCGAAATGATGCGGGGATAGTCAGGCCGGTTTAGGAAAGTACAATAGCACAAGATTTCCAATTAGTTACAGGAGCTGTTAGAATCTTGTCCAGTTCTTCAAATTACAGAATCGAAAAGGATTTTCTTGGTGAGGTTATGGTTCCTGGTGACGCGTATTATGGAGTTCAGACCTTTCGAGCTGTGGAAAACTTTCCGATCAGCGGATTGAGACTGCCCAGGGAGTTCATCCGCGCTCAGGGAATAATCAAGTACTCTGCAGCCGTTGCAAACATGGAGGTTGGTCGACTGGATAGGAAGATTGGCGATGTGATAACAAAGGCTGCGAAAGAGGTCATCGATGGCAAGTTCGATTCCAGCTTCGTTGTTGATGTCTTCCAATC
>JAJYUX010000121.1 GCA_021792315.1 archaeon | reverse complement strand
ACTCCAAACTCGTTCTGTTCCTGATATCTGAGAACGACATGGAATTGAGAAAAAGCGTCGGAGTACTTCTTGCACGGATGTCCACTTCTTCCTCCATTCCTACTCTTGAAAGGATGGCTTTCGGCCTCCGTGCAGATGGCTACAGGATAAGTGAAAATCAGCTGAAGCAAGAGCTCTCGGCGATGGAGGACCATGGCATTGTCAAGGGTATCAAGATAGATTACACGCAAGTGATGATCGAATGGCTGTTGTACCAGGAAAGAAGCGTTGGCTTAATCTGTCCCAGCTGTGGAAGACGCTCCTCGATATCTCTTTACTGCCAGTCTTCAGACTACGATACCCATGCAAAAAGACGAAATGTTCACAGAAAGGTTGGTAGCTACTGCGTGAACTGTGGCAGAATTGTGATTGATACCAAAGTTGGTCTGAGTCAGATTAGCACTAGCTCTTGGAGTGTCAGTGGTACAGATTGATGTAACAGAATGAGCCACCAACAATCCGGTCTTCCTGTTTTATCATTGACTGTTGTGCTGATAACTTGCTAAATCTCCACCCTTTCTTGCGAACTGCATCCTCCCCCTTTGGGAGGTATGCGAATACTCTAGCTCTCCTTGAGACTTAGCAATTGACGAGCAATAAAGATCGAAGGACGAAACAGGTGAATAACTGATTCAAAATGCAGTAAAAAAGGGATAATACTTGTTTTTCTGGATATCTGGTCGATGAGTTAAACAAATGCAAGGTTACGGCAAGGGATCCGACAGTCTGTTCAAATATTAGGCACCATGAATCGACCAAATAGGACAAAGAGCCATATACAAGTACCATCATAATGGGTTGTCTCGTATCACGTATAGGGCGGCATCTATCATATGAAAATCGAAATCAGGAATAAGCCTTCTGATATCAGCGAGTGCGGCCAAATAATCCTCATAAATGCACTCATTAGCATCGTCAAAATGAAAACGCCGATCCAATTGCTCTAACGCCTTCAAGGCATATTGATCTATGACGCCGTATTTTTCTCTGTCATAGAAACAAAGAAACGCGGATGCATAAGGCAATTGTATTCCCCACAGCCCGTTAGGCGCTCTAAGTTTCGCAATTGCCTCATTTACTTGTTTTTTCTCAAGCAACTGGAATGCTTCGCGTGTGACTTGTTCTATCCTTTTCCGAGAATTGTGAGTGACGATTTCATATGGCCTTGAGTCTTTAAATCGATCATCGGTTTTCCACCAAGCTATGATGAATAACTCAGACAAGCGAAGATATCCTCTACGTTGAATCAATGGACTGAGGCCGCCCATCAGCGCAATGTCCAGCTCTTTGTCTGTATACATTGATCTCCAAGCCTCTCGGATCTTCTCAACTTGAACGGAAGTGAGATGCAAGATTACTCTTAGACCTCCATTACGTGATGTTCAGCAAATAGTTTCTCTTCATCGCCGTCCTGCGCTCCATCTCTGAACCAGTCCAACTTTGCATACACTCTGCCGCTCGGGGTTCTCATGAACTTTAGGAACAGACCACATTGGTACCCAAAACGTTCTTCGAGTGGCAAATGTCTCGGGTTGGTCATTGCTCTCAACCTATCTTTGTCACCACCAACCGGCTTTCCGGGCTGTTTTAGTTCTACGCACAAAGTATTGTCTCGATCTGAAAATCTCGAATGTACAAGCAGGTCGGCGAAGATTGGCTTACCATCTACTGTTTTCTGTCTTGTTCCGTGTCTATCCCATTCGACATCGACATTGTATTCACTCCCAAAGCTTTCCCTAATATGCCGGATCAACGCGGCCGCGATTGTTCGTTCCGATAGTCTTGCGCTCACAAGACGTGGCTCGGTTTCTAAAAAATTTTGTATCGCTTCTCGTGTTTTTTGCTTTATGATATCCGATGTCAAGGGCATTTTTCAACTACGTTTTTCTCGTGCTTTCTCTAGGCAGGTTTGCTATTGCCCGACAGTATCGTTCTTGTTTTAGAAGCCTAGTTTAATAGTTATTACGTGTCTAACCCTCTCCATCTGAATGACCAAAGAGAACAGATCCTCAAGACCGAATCTTTACAGCTACATAGTACGATACGACGACGGCGCCGCGCCCAATCCATACGGCGGAGCGTGCACCCTTGTGATTTGTAAGCCAGCTATTCGACGCAATGCGAAAGAGGGGGACTGGGTTGTAGGTTTTGGTTCGAAAAGCAATCCCACGAAGAAGGACTACAGGGGAAAGATCGTTTACGCAATGGAGATAACCAAGACGATGCCGATGTCCGAATATGACGCGTATACCATCAAACACTTGAAAATGAAGATCCCTAATGTGCTAAGCCCGGACAAGAAGGCATGGGTTGGAGATTCAATTTACGACTTTTCAAAGAAGGGAATTCCAAAACGAGAGGGTGTTCACAACAGATTGAACAGAAGAGTGGATATGAGTGGAGAGAACGCTCTCCTGTCAAGGGAGTTTGTTTATTTTGGGAGAAATGCAATAAAGGCGCCCGCGTCTTTTGGTAGGATAGGAGAATTGACACAAGGACATAGATCGAGAGCTAACGAACCATATTTTGCGAAGTTCTCGTCATGGTGGGATAGAAACAAGAACAAATTTGCCAAACTGAGAGTACAAGGAGAGGCTCAATGGGACTACTTCGCTGATACACAGAATAGCTGTGCAAGAGGCCGACGAAAAGACGGACAGATCGATAACAGACTTGACAAAGCTCTAGGTCAATGATGAATTTGATCTAACCATAGACGCCGTGGAATCAGCGACATGCTTCTTCATTTCGTGTGCCCTTTTTTGTGGTCTGCTATTCAATTATCTTTTCAAAACAGGTTGGGCCGACTATGGCTTCTGCAATTATCTTGGGATTCGTCATTTTAGAAATCAGGGAGTCTCTGGGAGAAAAGAGAGAGAAATGAACATCATGATCAGAAATTCTGATAATGAAAGATAACCCCAATGCAAGCGGGTATATGCTTGCGGATGGATCTCTCCAATCGATCTATTTTTTTTTGATCGATTTTCTGAGCCCTCAGTTCGTCGATTGATTGTTTCTCGATTATTTGATAGATCCATCGACTCGATTTCGGTTCGATCAACCCTTAGATAGATTGCATCAACCGCCTAGATTGATAGATCGATTCGATCCGGAGGGCGAGCAATCCATCCGCGAAGCAAGAGTGGGGGAATGAAATGCGGGTGGGAAGCGGCGAATTATCACGTCAATGCTGGGCGCGTTTAGCGCAGAATGTACCATAGCAATCAATCCAGAAAGAGAACTGCGTATTTCGAAAGCAAGAAACATCTCAACGTGTCTCTTCCACCTGCGACTCGCAGAGGCGCACGAGCAAGAGATGCTGTCCGCAAAGCGTTCTGATTTCTTCTGCACGCTGCAATAGGACGAGCGAAAATGCCTTGCTTCCATTGAAAGAATTGATCAGAAGGTCGAGAAAAAGCCGCCGCGTCCACGCAACACTAGCGGGCATTCAGATCTTTCCAGAAAAATTATTACAGTAGTACTCAAATGGCTTCTTGCATTTTGGGCAGGTTTCAGAGTATTTCATTCCGTCGCCATTCTGCCTGTTCCAGTTACCTGCTTTGAAGACATCTTCAGCCATCTGGAGAACTGTTGACGGGAAGGGATCCCCGCAGTTCTGGCATGTTACCATTGTTGGCAATTTTTCTGATTTTCATCTCCTGGTCGTCTGGAAGTTTTTTGGTCGCACTTACTTGCCCGATTTCAACAACCGCCTTCTTTTGGCGTCGTTGTTGTCGTGTATCACACCACAGCCGATATAAGCGCTATTTTTGAAACTAGCAAGTCACTTTGCAAAGTAGCGAGTCAACAAGAAGAGAAGCAGAGGAAGTGATCGCAAGACAGGACAGGATCCCGATATGGGCGCTGTCGTATATTTTCATCGGAATATTGGGAGCAGGGTACGTCTTCATCTTCTATGA
>JAJYUX010000023.1 GCA_021792315.1 archaeon | reverse complement strand
TAAGACGGCAGAAATTCTGAATCATTGCAGACAACTCAGCGCAAGAGAAGTAGTAACTTGATCGCGATGAAGTTTTTCACTAAAGACGACGTGAAAAGATCGCTTTAAACAGAAGTATCCCTAATCTAACAATAGAAGGAATTCGCGCATCTAAACCCGTCGAAATGATTGGCCGTTGACTTTTTGTCATGACAGTGACAACCCCATACGATAGAAGAAGTCGCACATGTCCGGTATGCGGCAAAAGGTTCAGAAATGCATTTGCCTTGGCTCAACACATCAAGCAAGAGCATCCTGGCGTGTTTGTAGCACAGGACGAGTCCTGAGTTACTCTGCCTTGCGATTTTGCTCTTTGTTAGCTCAATGCCCGGAGCTTAAATTATCATGTTTGATAATCATGTGCTCCATTTATCAATCTTCACCGACATATCGCTTAATGGTGACGACGGCAATGTCTTCAAAGAGTGTAATAATAGCCGAGCTAAGTATCAATCCGATTGGTTCCGGAACAACAAGCATCAGAAGGCAGATCGATGAAGCGATTAATGCCATCAAAAGAATCGAAGGTCTGAAATATGAAGTCAACGCGATGGGCACACTTCTTGAAAGCGAGAGACTGGATACTATTCTGCAGGCCGCTAAGGTAGCTCATGAAGCGGTTCTAGGTTTCGGTGAAAAGAGAGTCGAAACCATTCTCAAGATTGATGATCGAAGAGACAAGCCTCTCACAATAGCAAAGCCGGTTTCGCGGTAAAGTGAAATCAACAGAGATCCGAAAATTCATGGCGAACTGGGTCAGTAGTACAGGAGATAGAAAATGAGCGCGGTAGTCAAAGTCTCTAACGTAATGATGAAAAGCGTAGTTTGCGTTGACAGGTCAGCGACCGTGTTCGAAGCGGTTTACAAGATGATCGAATCTGATGTGGGCTGCATTGTAGTGCTGCAAGACGATGAAGTGGTCGGCATCGTGACGAAGGGTGACGTATTGAGGAAGGGTGTACTACGTGAACTAGACCCAAAGACGACTCCAGTGGAGAAGGTCATGTCCAAGAATGTGACGACTGTTGGTAAGGAGGTGACATTGGAAGAAGCGTCTCGACTTATGTCGTCTAAGAAGGTATCAAAACTGCCAGTACTCGAAGATGGGAGATTGGTCGGGATAATCACCTCGACAGACATAATCAGAACCGAACCGATAATGGTGGGCTATCTACATGAACTGATTAAGGCAAGATTTGTACCTCATGAATTGGCCTGAAGTGCATTCTAAATGCAGATTGAAATCATGGACAGAAAAACACACGTGGTTAGATACGAATGCGAAGAATGTCACTCTTACTTCGCCACTTACACGCAAGCAATTGCTTGTGAAGAATCACACGAAGAAGAAGAGCACGCTCATTAGTGCGAGCTTTGATCGAGTTGAAATGAGTGTAAGCAAGACTTGAAACTTGCACTTGTCGGAGACGTAATGCTTGGCCGACTTGTCAATGAATCGTTGAAGCGAAGGAACGCAAGCTATCCATGGGGTGATACTTTATCCCTGTTCAGTAATACGGATTTTGGCATATGCAACTTGGAGTGTGCCGTATCAAACAGGGGGGAGCCTTGGACAGTTACTCCGAAGGAATTTCACTTTCGCTCAGACCCCAAGAATGTTCGAGTACTGAGTGAAGCAGGCATTAATCTGGTGTCTCTTGCGAACAATCATGTCCTAGACTTTGGTATTGACGCACTTGAAGATACGCTAAAAGTTCTGGACAAATCTGGCATAGAACATGCCGGAGCTGGCCTTGGTTTCGCAGAGGCTAAGCGGCCAGCGGTCTTGAATATCTTTGGAAAGAAAGTGGGAATGATAGCTTTCACAGACAACCAGCCCGAGTGGGAATCTTCCAAACACCGGCCTGGAATCTTCTATGTCCCAATAGATTTGAACGACGCGCGTGCGAAAGAACTCCTTGACCTCATCGAGATAACCAAGAGAGAAGTAGATTTGCTAGTTGTGTCGGCTCACTGGGGACCGAACTGGGGCTACGAGCCTCCCGCAGAGCATGTTCCCTTCGCCCATGCCATGATAGATGCAGGGGCGGACATTGTGTTCGGACATTCTGGCCATGTCTTCAGAGGTATTGAGATCTACAATCAGCACCTGATTCTTTACTGCGCAGGGAACTTCATCGATGATTATGCAGTTGATCGCACTGAGAGAAATGATCAATCTTGTGTCTATGTGGTCGATGTCTCTGATGGCAAAATCAATCGATTGAGACTCCATCCCACAATGATCGAGAATTTTCAGGCTAGATTTGCTCGAGATCATGAGAGATTGGAGATAACAGACAAGATGAAAGAGTTAAGCGCAAAATACGGAACTGGTTTCAAATCGAATGCGACACTTGCCTGCCTAGAATTGAGAGTTCGTCACTGAAATGCTCTTTCTTCTCCAACTCATGCTGGAATGATTAGGATAGGTTAGATCAAATGTCGCTGACGTCTGTTTGAGCAAAGTATCTCCGCGCAAAGAATGCGCTTGAGGCGCAAAGTTCCATGCGAAGAGTTCCCAGATCTTCCCCATAAGATCAAATCGTCAAATCATGATTATGAGTGAAACACTAGATTTCTTGGATCAGTCGTTTTGTTTCTCGAATTTAATGACTTTCAGGGTTCTAGACGATTCTCAATTTTGATAACAAGCATATGGGTATAGATAGTAATTCGCGCATATCTGAAATGGAAAATGTGTTGCGGATGATGCCGAGCAATTTTGAGGATTCTTGGCATTGCGATCGTGATCATTCATGACTTCGATTGTATACGGGCCTGTCCCCTCCAGGCGGCTAGGAAGAAGTGTGGGGGTAAATAATATCCCTCCTAAGGTATGCAGTTATTCCTGCGTTTACTGCCAGCTTGGAAGCGCGTTGCATCAGCAGGTCGAACGCAAGCGTTTCTATTCTACGAAGAGGATTTTCCGTGAAGTTTCAGACAAGGTGAAGAGAGTTAGAGAGAAACAGGAAAGAATCGACTTCCTGACATTTGTACCGGACGGCGAGCCGACACTGGACGTCAATCTTGGGGAGGAGATCGAATCTTTGAAGACCTTTGGACTTCGAATCGCAGTTCTCAGTAATTCATCGCTAGTGTGGCGAGAGGACGTAAAAGAGGATCTAATGAAAGCGGATTGGATCTCTCTGAAGGTCGATTCTGTAGACAATTCTTTCTGGAAGACAGTTAACAGACCAGAACATTCTCTGAAACTTCAGAGGATTTTGGATGGCATTCGTGACTTTTCCAGAGATTACAAAGGAGAGTTGACCACCGAGACCATGCTCGTTGATGGGATAAATGACAAAGAGGAAGAAATAAGACATGTGGCTGGATTCTTGAGAGAGATAGATCCAGACAAAGCATATGTTGCGATACCGACGCGACCTCCGGCCGAAGCGTGGGTAAGGCCGCCTTCGGAAAGCATTCTCAACACCGCATACCAAATCTTCAAAGAGAACTTGGGGTACGTTGAGCTGCTGACAGGCTATGAGGGAAGCGAATTTGTCTCCACTGGCAATGTCGAGGAAGATCTGCTTGGCATTGCAGCCGTACATCCTATCAGGAGGGATGGCGTTGAAAGACTTCTCTCAACCGCAGATGCCACTTGGAATACGGTAGAGAAACTCATCAGCGAAAACAAGCTGAAAGAGGTCGAATATCAAGGTAAGAAGTACTACTTGAAGAGGCCGCGTCACATTCGCATTCAATAGGGCCACGACATTGGGGATTTTGTTCGTACCAAATTCGATCTGTTCTCAAGATACTATCAGGAAAGAATTCATGAGAATTGTAAGAACCGACATTTGCAAAGGAGACTGATCCCACAAGGATTGCAAGTAGAATACTTGTCCGTCCTGAGCTCAAATCTTGCTCTCCTTGGTTTCATTGGGGGCTGGTTCACGGCAGCCCTAAATGCAGTTGGGGTCGTTCCTGTCCTTTTGATCTCCAGAGTATCTCAGAAGCTCCAAGACTCGGGTTTGAGTTTTGGTGCTGGCGTGATGCTTGCAGCGGCATTTACCAGTCTTATTATCCCTGGTTTTGAGGGATACGGGCCGTTTCCCGTACTGATAGGAATAGCTCTTGGTGGACTTGTTCTCGGCCTTACAGACCGAATTCTCCCACAAATGCACTTTGTTATCGGGCGCGAGGGATTAAGGACGGAACGTCTGAGAGGCATCTGGCTGTTTGTCATCGCTATCACTTTGCATAACATACCAGAAGGACTCGCGGTGGGAGTTGTATTTGGCTCTGGAGATATTGCAAGAGGATTGTCCTTAATGACAGCTATCGGTATACAAAACATCCCGGAGGGGTTGGCAGTGGGATTTTCGTTGTTAGCCACTGGATTGTACACAAGACATCAGAGCTATTTTGCAGGTGTAGTGTCAGGTCTTGTTGAGCCGCCAATGGCTCTTATTGGCGCGTGGGCTGTTACTCTCTTTCACTCAGCCTTACCGTATGCAATGGGTTTTGCAGCAGGAGCGATGATATTTGTGATAAGCGACGAGATAATACCGGAGACTCACAAACAAGGCAGCGAGAGATCCTCAACATTTGCTCTGATCATGGGTCTGATCATTATGCTTGTGCTGGATTCGCTACTCTGAGCAAAAGGAGTTACGAGACATTTTCTCTTATTCCCATTGTGGTTTGAATTATGCCTGAGTCCAAACACTCACATTCCGGCGAAAAGAGAGTCGCGGATGTAGTGAGACAGCTCGTCTTTGGCATCGGGCACGGGCTGATATCAATATTGGGTCTTACCATAGGCGTGGCTTCAGCAACTAGTAGCTCAAGAACGGTGGCAATTGCTGCAGTGGTGGGAATGCTGACTGGTCTAGCAACTCTTGTCACATTGCAATTTCTCTCCGCTAAGACCCAGAAACAGATCTATGAACATATGATCGAGAAAGAAGATGAGGAATTTGAAAAGTGGCCAGACATCGAAAAGAGTGAAATGCGAAAATACTACATCGAAGAAGGTTTCACCTCACAAGAGGCAGATTCGTTCGTAAATCGCCTGTCATTGAATAGAGATAGGTGGCTCAAGGCGCACGTCACGCATATTCTTGAGTTTATCCCAGGCAAGACAGGAAATCCAATTAGAGAGTCGGTCGTGCTCGGTCTATCGCATCTTCTAGGTTCATTCATCGCACTCTTGCCGTATCTCATACTGACAGACCTTAACAGGGCAATTTGGGCCTCAATAGCAGCCTCCACAATCGCACTGCTGGCAGTTAGTGGTTTGAGAACCAAATTCGCTGGGGGTAGATGGTATGTCGGCGCTGCTGAGTTTCTTGGTTTCGGAATTGTCGCGCTTTTTGTAGGGTACCTGGTCGGCATCTTGCTGAAGGGCTTCATCTAGAGCTCGAGTTGGGGGCGCAGGAATTTCGGAAGGTTTTCCATGGTATTGCAAAAAGAAGTGAAAAATCGCTCCACAGGATTTTCCGAAGGTGAGCGAATCGCAAAGCTCTCCGCAATTACGCTCTTTGCGGTTGGCGCGTTTGAAATTGCAGTGGGCACTTTAAGCGGCAGCGTCAGTCTGACCGCCGATGGTGTAGACTCTTGGGTTGATACAACAATATCCTTCATAGTATGGCTCGGTCTGAGATACTCGAAAAGAGCTCCCGATAATAGATTTCATTTTGGATATTTCAAAGTGGAAACACTTGGAGCACTGATAGCTTCGGTGGGTATGGTTGGAAGCGCTTCGGCGCTAGCATACTTTTCTTATCTAAGACTTGCACAACCCAGAGAGCTCTCATATGCAGCCTACGCGTTGATCACGCCTCTTGCAGCAGGTGCAATCGCTCTCTATCGAGCGTTGCAGATGCGAAGAATATCAAGGAAATACAACTTGCTTTCTCTCAGAACTGACGCTGCAAATGCAGTGAAGGACGCCACCGGCTCATTTGTGGCTTTTGTCGCGATTCTGGCAGCCACCTTTGGTTTCGGATATACCGACGCCCTAGGAGGGATGATAATCGCGGGATATATCTTCACCGTTGCTTATGTATCGATTAGAGAGGCTTCATTGATTCTCTTGGATGCCTGTAGCAATCCGGAGCTTGTAGAAGATATCAGGAAGCTGATCGAGGAGAAATACCCCGTAAGAGTGATCGATGTCAGATTGAGGAAAGCTGGTCGATTTGCAGTTGGTGTCGTTTCGGTCTCTGCCGATAGCACCATGACTCTGGCTCAAGCGGAGTTGTTGAGAGAGAATATGACCAATGCTCTAAGCGACAAGATCGAAGGTCTTGGTAGCATATCCATAATTATTCATCCAAAAAATGACATGTCAGAAGTAAACTAAAGCCTTCTGAAAGCGAGATACAGCTGATATATTGAGATCACAATGAAAGTATTGCGTCTCGATCTAGACTCTCCTATCGAATAGCAGGTGCAAGTGATAGGCAACCTGAACGAGAAAGAGTGCTCTCTGTCAAGAAACTATTGTATAAATAGAGTGAGCGCATAGCAGCAAAGCGTGTATCCTTCAAGATGACAACTGAAAGAAAGTTTGCAGCATTTGCCAAAAATGGCAGGCAAGGGCTCGGAATATCCGAGATCCCAGAGGATGGTTTTTGTATCTCCGTATTTCTGATAGTTAGGCAGAAAGACAGACCTCGCAGAGTGCTGATGGGCAAATTGAATCCCGAGGCTAGTTGGGATCACATTGGGGCTCTCACGCCAGATCGAATTGAAGCACACAGCCACGGATGGATGCTTCCTTCATGTCACCTACTTTACGGCGAATCGCCTCACGATGCAGCCCGCAGAGTCGCAAGAGAGCAATTGGGATTGGATGACCAATTAGAGCTTTCAGAACCTAGAGTCTATTCTGAGGTCTATGAACCGAAACGATATTCCGGAGCAAATCAGCACTGGGATCTCGAGTTTGTGTTTGAGGCATATCTGCAATCAGAATTTCTGAACGAGCAGACTTCAAAGGCTTGGCGGAAATTGGAATTCATCGATATTGATTCTCTAAGCAGGAGCGAATATGCGAGATCGCATGAGGACATAGTCTCGCGAGTAAGTTAAGAGCTCATAATGGCCTGTGGTTTGCTGGCTAGTTTGTTGGCTTTTCACTTGAACTTTGATTAGACATACGCTGAACACGCCAACCTTTGAGCAATCAGAGACGCTCAATCGAAGTCAATCCCAGAAGTAGTGAGCCTTTTCTATCTACTCTTGTACCATCTCAAAGGGTTTAGAGGCTTGAAAGCTGTCTGGTATGAGCAATACGGCGAAGCGAGAGATGTCTTACATTATGGAGAAATGGAGGATCCAGTTCCCAGACAAGATGAAGTGATGGTTAGGGTGAGGGTTTCTGGGCTAAATCCGTCAGATGTGAAGAGGAGAAGAGGAACAAGCGTCTCGAACCCTAGGCTACCCAGAGTTATTCCACATATGGATGGATCTGGTGTAGTTGAAAGCGTTGGCAGTAACGTGAGAAATCTGAAGGTGGGAGACCGCGTCTGGATATACGAAGCGCAATTGGGACGCCCATATGGCACGGCAGCCGAGCTCGCAGTTATTCCAGAATATAGGGCAGTGAAACTTCCTGAAACTATTGATTTCGATATCGGTGCTAGTCTGGGTATTCCAGCTATGACCGCGCACAGATGTCTGTTCTCTGACGGACCAATTGAAGGAAAAATAGTGCTTGTACAAGGCGGCGCCGGTGCAGTCGGAAACTACGCCGTCCAGCTTGCAAAGTGGGGCGAGGCAAAGCGAGTAATTGCTACGGCTAGCTCTGATGAAAAATCGCTAGTCGCAAAACAGGCCGGTGCAGATTATGTTTTGAATTACAAGACTGATGATATCGTCGAAAAGATGAAGCAGATAGCCACAGAAGGGATAGATCGAATTGTGGAAGTATCCTTTGGGGCAAATTGGGAGACCGATGCTACCTTGTTGAAACCGAGTGGAGTGATTTCCACTTACGCATCCGATTCCGACAGAGAGCCGAAGATCCAGTTCTACGCTCTTATGAGGAAGGATTTGACTGTCCATTTCGTTTTGGTCTATGCCATGCCAATGGAAGCTCACAAGGACGCTATCAGAGACATCCGAGAAGCATTACGCATGGGCTTCCTGAAGCCGAAAGTTGCAAGCAGGTTTCCACTTTCCAGAACAGCCGACGCTCACGAAATGCTGGAAAGCGGGAAAGCAGTTGGGAAGATCTTGATCGACATCGCATAGATTATGCCACTTCATGGAGCCTCTGCCCAATTGCAAAGGCTTGTCCTTCCCATGTGCGCTTTGCAATCGTTTCCTGACGAGTTTCAGATTGAGCATGGCTCCAAGGTTGTTATCGTTCTTGAAGATCGTCACGTCATTTTAATTGCTTAAGAGCCATATTCCTGAAACGAAGCGATGCTGAAATTCAGGAATGTGTTGACCATGATTGCGACATTTCGAGAGCCGTCAGGCTTGTCTCTCTTTCCTTGTTTGTATGAAATCAAAGATATGAAGCAGTGTCCTCAACTATTTGCAAGACAATGGTGTAGGATTGAAGTAGTAGTGTGACGGTGCATGAGTTCTCTTTCACAGGGTGGTTATGAGCATCACACTTGCCCGATATGTCACAGCAAACGCTTGACAGAGGATCGAGATACAGGTGACATTTTTTGTGCAGACTGTGGGTCCGTGATTGCCGAGCGAACGGAGCGCCCTGGGCCGGAGTGGCGTGAACTTGGAGAGGAGAGTTTAGAGCGCGAACGTGTAGGTCCTCCCTTATCGCTGAGGAGGCCGGACATGGGTCTCGCTACAACAATCGAACGCCGACGAGGCTCTGAGAAGCTTCGTTTCTGGGAGAAGAGAACATTCTACACTCCAAAGCAACGTAGTCTACGAAGGGGACTCAGGATTATTGAGACCCTCTCCTCCAAACTTAGCATAACTAGACTGGCAAGCGATCAAGCGGCTTCTGTGTATCGCAGGGCGATAAAGAAAGGATTTCTGAGAGGTCACTCTGTAAGATCAGTCGCAGCAGTCTGTGTCTATTACGCATGTAGGGAATCAGGCATCCCTGTCACACTGGACGCGATATCTGAGCTAGGCGGCATCGAAAGAAAGATATTTGCAAGAGACTATCGCAGTTTGATTGAGTCGCTAGGAACCAAGATGCCGATAGTACAATCCGAGAAATACGTAGGAAGAATAGCAAGCACATTTTCAGTTGATGAGAAGACTGTTCGCGACGCCTATACCATCCTGAGGCAAGCGAAAAGAAATTCTCTTGTTGCAGGCTTGGATCCAAGAAGTCTAGCGGGCGGCGCACTCTATCTGGCAAGTTTGTCTTCGCAGAAACATCTGCTCCAAAGAGAGGTTGCTCGAGTTGCTGGAGTATCTTCGTACACGTTGCGAAAACGTGTACAGTTGTTGCGCAGATATGCCAAAGTGCAAAAGGGTGCCAAGTTGCTTCAGTTGGTGTGAAACACTGACCAGATATGGGCTCGCTGCCTTCCCAATGTGCACCGGACTTTGACATTCAGTCGTGCAAATGAAGAAGAGACTGCCAGCATCCTGAATTCTCTAACATCAGAAAGACCGAAGTATACAATCTTTGAAGTGATTAGGCTGGGTATCTGCAGAAAGCGATCATGGATTCTGAGATTTGCTCCTCTTTCTTGCTAGGATGATTACTGTTACCGAGATCATGACTGCCGCTCCGATGTCTATCGCTAAAGCTTCGATGCCAAAATCGTTGCCACCAGCTGTACTGCTTTCCATCGTGGTTGGCGGTGTGTTTGTCGTCACAGTTATTTTGTCCGGACTAGGCTCGAGTACGACTATCAAGTTTCCGCCGAATTTGTCAACAGTTACAGGTGCAGAGAGATTTGCTCCTTCGATGGTTGAGGAAACCAGATATTTTGATCCTGGTGTGAGTCCGTAGAATGAAACTATACCACTAGAGTTCGTATTCGCCGTTACCGAATATCCAGATGAGTTTGCCAACGCAATTGGACATTGAGCAATCGGTTTTCCTCCTGAAGCGTAAGCGTAGACAAGAATAGAAGACGGACCAACAACTGATGAGCCTGTCACTGTGCGATTCACTGTTTCTGTTGTGGTGGCGGTGATGGTGACTAAGGACGACGAGGGCACTGAGGTTGACGTAACTGTGACTGTGGAAATGCTTGTTGTTGTTAGTGTGCTCACTGATGTTGAGGTAGCAGTGGATGTAGTTGTTGCTCTGCTAGTCTCGGTGCTTGTCACTGTTGTCGTAAGTGTGGAAGTCGCAGAAGAAGTTACAGTTGTCGTAGCCGCAGGATCTAGCGCTATTGCAGCCTCTGCCCAATTTGCCGAAGAGCTCAAAGTAGCTGGAAAGTCCGTAGGAGAGGAAACGCCGGCAACCGCATATTGTGCGATACCAGCAGAGCCTGCTATGGAGGTAAAGCCGGTACCTTCAGCAACCGAAGAATTCGTAGAAACTATTCCCAAGAGGAAAACGTTGGACTGAAATGACACAGACGTAGAAGTGGATACCAATGTGCCTGTGCCACCGCCACTTGCACTTACTCCTGTGGTTGCGGCGCCTCCAATTTCGTAGATATAGAGATCAGCTCCTGAAGGTATGGCAGAAAAATACACTGTTATTGTATCCACACCACTGGTCGCCAGAGTACCGTCAAAGATGACAGCGACGTTTCCGGTGTTCTGACTTGAAATAGCTTGCACATAAGATGTGCCAAGCGAATCAGATACTCCGGTTACAGGAGAGGCGCTACTGTCTATTCCAACTACGACGACATCTCCTTGAGCAACGCTAGTGGCTAATGACAATGAAAGATTAGTAGAAGTGCACGGATTGCAGCTTCCAATCTTCGACTGAATAATACTCACTCCGCCTTGGGCTTGAGCCTGAACGAACGCTGGTGATGTCGCAAGGGCGACAAGAATCAAAGCCGAGAGTAAGGTAATTGGCTTTGAACGTAGCTGATACCTTGATTTCCCATGCATGAAACGAAGATCACTCTCTTGAGCAGGCGGGACAAGCGTAGTTTTTCCTCACATATCTAGACTGTGTAGAAACTTTCTTGGAATCTATTTCTGATCGAAATTCTATAAGTCAAATTGCAGCAAAGTGGTTTGTGACGACATACAAAGATTGGAGAGGGTGATTTCGAAGTGTAAGCGAATAATAGAAAGGTGAATGTGCACCCTAATTTTCTCTGATCTGGGATAGGAGTAGTACAAACTAAGAGATAGCTTGTACTCGTTATCCAAGAACATAAGGTAGAAAAGAATCAAATCAACTGAACAAAAAAACTTGGAATAGTTGATAGTAGTTCGATGTCCCGTAAACAACGTCGGTGTATCCGTAGCTTCCAAAACTCACTTCAGTGCCCCAAGATGGCCAGACTGCTACGGAGTTTATGCCATTCTGTAACATGTATTGAATACACTGCCCTGCTATTGGAGGATTCACTCCAGAATAGTCCCCCACTCCAACGGCGAGCTTTGAGATATTCTGCATTCCGCCAATCATGGAGCTAACCCATGTCTGAAAGTCGCTCAAGCTGTTAGTGTAAGCTTGAAGGTTCAATTGGTCTACTGGACCTTGGCTAAGCGTCCAAGTGTTGTACGGACCAGCATGATAATCCCAATAATACGTTGTAACTGACAAGCTTCTTCTGGGCGTCATCGAATGCAAGGTGTTTGCGATGCTGTTCAACGCTGCGGTCATTGAGGTCTGATAGGTCGAACTCAAACCAGTCTCCCAGTCTAGCTGAATTCCGTCAAAACCATAGTTTTGACATAGTCCGACAAGTTCTTGCTCGAACGTGCTTAGTTGATTTTGATTTGTTATTATCGCAAGTATTCCATTGTCGTTGCACCACACATCGCTTGAGCTTGAACAAAGGCCCGAACCTGCCATTACCAGCGGAGTTACTTGGAAACCTAAAGAGTGAGCTAGCGAGGTGAACTGCGAAGGAAGAAATGAACCATCTTCTAGGAATACATTACCACTGCCATCCAGAGCATAGACTTGTGGGCCAAATGCCGTAATCCCTTCTCTTGTCGAGTAGTCTTGCACAGCTTGATCATAGTTAATTCCGGCCATGTAGACTAAGGACTGCCTTCCCAAGCTTGCTCCACTTGTGCTTGAGGAAGTGGTTGTTGTGCTAGATGTACTTGTGCTGACGTAAGTTGTAGTTGTGCTCGATGTAAGAGAGCTGGATGTGGTTGCACTTGAGGTAGATGAACTCGTGGTGGAGCAATTAATATGAGGATTGTGAGAGCAAAAGCCTTGACCGCGAGCACTAACCGGAACAGAAGAAAAAGCTAAAACGATAATCAAGAAAGAACATGTAAGGACGAGTAGTCGACTGAGTTTCATTAGCTAGAGGAATTATCAAGGGCAATTTCAGAGTTATGTTACTACTCCCTTGATGCAAAAGTGAATTCTTCTGGTACTCCCTTTTGCCTTGCTTTCACCATTCCTTCTTTGTTTGTGCAGGGCCTTATGCCTGCTATGACTTTCGTCTGATCTTTCATCTACAGTTAGCCGAACACATATGCATTAGTTTGCCTGCTCTCGGAGTCACTTTTCAAATTGCTTTGTCGACGGTTTAATTCCATCTGAGAAGTGTCTATCGCAACCTATTTTGACCGAAAGCAATCAACGATTTTCTCGGAAGGCAGCAGGCAGAGTATGTTTGAACGACCAATTGCATTCAGAAATGATCCTCATTCAATCCAGAAAGACTGTCCGCCCTCATTCACAAGCTTGAAGAATTATTTGTAACTTCAACCCTTTCAATGAGGCGCTACTTGCTTCTCGACGTTACTTTGATTGCCTGCATTCCTCCAGTCCGATCGATCTTATGCCATTCTTTCCTCGACTTGCGTAATGCTCTGATCGCTGACACAACTGTTGTAAAATCTATGAACTGCTTGTAAATCAGCACGAAGAACGGTGAGTAGATGGCAAGACCGTATTTCTCGTTGTCAAGAGATAATGAAACTAGGGCGACTAGAACCTGAACCATGAGAAATAGCAATTCCATCTTTACAAAGAGAAGCAGATGTCCTGTCAATGCGAGAGCAATTCCAGAGCTCAGGGCCACGTAACTAGTAATTGGATTGAAGACCGAAAGCAACAATAATGGAAACACAAATGCATGGAGTAAACCAAAGCGCCTGTTCCACAGAGCATTCCTATGCTTATTGATTGTCTGGAAGGTTCCTGTGCTCCATCTCAAGCGCTGTTTGTATAGGACCTTCCAAGTGGCCGGAACCTCTGTGTACGCCATCCCTAGAGAGCTTGAGTCAACGATTCCGCGAGTCTTGAGCAGTTTGATTGTCAAATCGAAGTCCTCTGTCAGAGTGTCCCTGTCGTATCCGCCTACTTCGACCACATCTTTCTTGCGAAACGCACCGAATGCTCCCGGAACCACCATGACAGTGCCAAAGAGTGCGAATGCCCTCCTGAGCATGTTAATAGCCATGATATACTCCAACTCTTGTATACGTGTAAGCAACGACTTGCTGTTCAATACCCTGATGTTGCCCGCTACTGCCACCACATTTTGGTTCTCCATCAAATGAACTACTTCATTGATCGCATCCCGTGCTACCATGCTGTCCGAGTCTATAGTAATTACAATTTCACCCTTTGCGAAAAGCAATCCGTAGTTTAGGGCAGAGGCTTTTCCACCATTTGGCTTACTCAGGACTTTAACTCCATGCTGCTTGTACCAAGATGCAACCACACCAGTGAGATCCGTCGACCCGTCATCGATTACTATGATTTCTTTGTTTTCATACTTCAGACCCATCAGGCTTTCAAGTGTTCTTGAGATCACTTCCTGTTCGTTGTACGCTGGTACGAGTATGGAAACTAGTGGCCTGTAAGTCAGGTTATCTTTGCGTCTTGATTCCTTTATCTTGAACTTGATCGCAAGAGGAATTGGAAATGAGCTTATGAACATGGCTATGCTGAAGCCCGTGGCCATGCTGATCCTCAGAATCGATTCTATCGGCGAACCCATGTATCCAAGTGAAGCAAGTATTGTGGAAGTCAAAAGTGGTACAATTGTGACTAGGAATAGTGGCGCGATCCCTTCGATCTTTCCTTGCTCGCGGACAATGTTCTTGCTGCCAGCCAAACGTAGTACATACAAGTCTCCTGCAAGGGCGCACAAGCCTGCAACGTAGATATCAATAGTTCCTACTTCGACCACTATGAGACAGAGAAGCGCCAATGTCAGAGCAGACAGGACGTATGTCAAGGTTCTTACTCGAAACTCTGAGGAATCGCCGTTTAAGATAGGCGGGGCCTCGAGTTTCAGGTCAGAACCAGCCATCAGCAATCTTCGCCAGAACTTTGCTCACACTTTCATTAGGTAGTTTCTCACTGCCGTACGTTCTCTGTTGCAAAAGATGTGAACTCTGACTTTCTCAGAACCTCTTCAATAGATCTCCCTTCGACCACTCTGATTTTGAATCGATCCGCATAATTTCTGGCATCTGCTGTTAGGTCAGGGACTGCGAATATCAATGTTTGACAATCCACATCGCACATCTTTCCGTAGACTCTTGTTATCTCTGGAAGGTCGATCTGACCTTGTGAGACGAGTATTTCCACAACTATACTTCCAGTGCCCTGCGGTTGGTATACTCCTTCATTCTCAGCTCCAGTTGGCTTTCGCGAATCTAGCACTAGCATGTCGAAGATATGTTGAGTTCCCGACTCGCCACTTACGAATGCAGGAGCAACAACGACGTATCCTCTAGATTTGAAATATGTAGAACATACCTCCACAGGCTTTATTTGATCTCCGAGTTCAGATGCGGCTCTCTCGTTCAAAGTGTACGTGTAGAGATACTGTTCACGTTCTTCCCCCACCGGCGACACGGTTCCACATTCACCGCACTTCATTTGCTGCAACAAATCTTTGTTCAGAGCGTTGCACTCTGAGCAGACGTACATGTGTGACAGGTATCGATAGTCAGAACCAACGAGGTGGAGTTTCGCGTTGCACTTGGGACACACCAGATCCCCTGATGGTGTACGAAATGACTCTTGTCTTTCTATTAGACCACAGGAGAAGTGCTCAACGATATTGTGCTTGCTCAATTTCATCGATTTGCACTCTGGGCACATGCTCCTCAACTGAAGATTTGGCGAACCACA
The DNA here is from genome assembly GCA_021792315.1 of archaeon. The sequence goes on along the minus strand of JAJYUX010000023.1, from coordinate 4,114 downwards.
CTCTTTGCAAACCAGCATCTTATCCTCCATTTCTGCCTTAAGGATATTCTTTCGCACAAGAAGGTCCAGCAACCTCCTCATTCTGCTAGTGTCTAGCTTCAGGGAGGAAGCTCCCTCGAAATAGTATCCTTCTGGCCTAGAGACATCGACTCGGGGAAATATCTTTGCAGTATTGCCAAAGAGGAAGAGTTCCACGATTGTCCTTTCATCCTTGTCCAAAACGTGAGAGACATTACTCTCCGAAGGTTGTTCATATAATTGGTTCTTCAAGACTTCAGGATCATCATTCTGTATCGATTGGCTCGACTTAATCACAATGTGATCGGTGGATCGTCCTTCAGTTTGAGCGACAACTTGTACTCTGGGTTTCGCTGCGATGGCTCGTTCGCTCTGCCTTACGGCGATTACTTGCCCTCTATCTGAGAAAGCAGCAAACCCCAGAATCAGTCCTATCTCATATAGACCAATGAGAGTCGCGACAGCTGTATCTTGGAAATCGCCAAACATCAATTTTGGGTATGCTGAACTGCGGATTAACTGAGAAAAGTCGCTGAACAATTGGATGTTTGCGAGCTGCTGATAGTTCGCCAACGCAATAGCCCACATTGCCGCACCTGATGTGACCGCCCAGCCCGCTGCAGCTATAGCACCAGTACTCCTTTTCTTCGGGAGTGCAAATAAAATTCCAAAAAAGATTCCTATAGCCACCACCGCCAAGGGGATCGCAATCGGAGCGAAAAGCTGACTTGAACCTGAAAATTGAGCCATCTAATTCTCACCAGCTCGTCAATGAGCGGAAAACAGACTTGTCACATTTCATATTTGTCATTGCTTTTTTCAAACCTCTAAGTCTCCGAAAATCAGATCGATTTAACTCTCTACACGTTCTAATGTTAGAACGCTTCTTCTTTCATAATTTCTACAGATGGTTTGTACATAAGACGACTATATTCTGTGCAGCAGCGTTTGGCGTCATTTGGATTTTTGAGTAGTAGAGTCGGAACCGACAATTTCAATGTCAACTCTCTCGCGCTGAGCGGTCACTCGGTTAATTTTTGCTAGCAACGCGCGTAAGGGTTGGTGTCTCTTCAGAGTATGCAACTCTCACGGTTGGACGTCCCAGTGTTCTCCGAATAAGGGCCTGCACAACAGCTGGTTGTTCAAGCAACTTCAATTCGAAGTGTCGTTGATCATTCGTGTCAACAACCAAATTTCCCCTTTTTGCGATTCGTAATGACCACATTCTAATCAGTCGCGCATCTGAGAAGCCCATTGGAGAGACATACACGTTCTGCAGATTCACCACCCCTGTGTCGAGATACAAACCATCTTCGTAGAGCTCGTAATAGTTCCGCATTCTCAGTATGGCTAGTCGAATGACTTCCACTATGTATGCTGCGGAAATTAGCCCTGCCGTGGCTAACTCTACTGGATACCTGATCGATACTGCGCCTTGGATTTTTGTGGGGAAGATTATGCTGCCCAGTTTGGAATAATCACCTAGCCAAAGTTCTGTTGGAATGAAAATTGCAATCAAAACAATAGATACTAAGCCGTATATCCCAAAATAAACAGAAACTGCAGGTCGTCCCGACCAGACCAGCTTTCTTTGCTCCATCGCATCTATCTGAGTCATGACTCGTTGTGTCGTTGACCAGACTTATATTCGCGATCTTGTTTTCTTCTATTTCCTTACCACTCGCATGATAAGATCTTTGGAAATTATGCAAAACAGATTTCAACATGTACGAGTTTTATGGAATCTGTTAATAGAATCAGCTGATATAGTAAACGTCCACTTCTATTAAATTGGAACATCACCTAATATTCTGATTAGAGTTCCAAAAATGAATAGAGACCAACATCGTACGCCCCAAATTCTTTTGACCGTCTTCTTTGCTGGTTACTTCTTCATTGTCGAGTATCTACTGATTTCAAAGTTGTCTATCTCAAGCTTGACTGTTTTCGACTATGCTGTGATTGCAGTGATCTCATTTCTCAATCTCATACCAGCAGGTATCTTTGCATTTGCTGTGACATCCCTTTTGCCTATTGGTTCCTCCACCGAAAGTGATGAAGAGTTTTTGCTTGGATCTTTTGCCTCGAATTTCAAACCCCGTATTGCGGTATTGTATGCGACATACAACGATTTCATGCCAGAGCATGCGAGATACGATCTTCAACAGTGCCGAGCTGGAGGACTATCCTTCTTCATCTTGGATGACAGCAGCGATTTGCACAAAAGGTCGGAGATTGAGAAATTCTCAAGGGAATGCGATTGCGCGGTACTTAGAAGGCCGAATCGAAAGGGGTACAAGGCCGGTGCTATCAATCACTGGATAAACATCTTCGGTGATTCTTTTGACTATTTCTTCATTCTTGACTCCGACTCGCAGGCCAGCGTTAAATCGATACTATATTGCGCTGAACTTGCTCGTAGAAATCGGAAAATAGGCGTCGTGCAAACAAAGACACTTACGATGACATCGAGCCCTTCTAGGTTAACTCGATCCTCCGTATGTATTCAGCATGCCTATATGGAAATCGTGCAGAAAGCCATGAAGAAGCTCGGCACAACTCCATACTACGGGCATAATGCCTTAGTGAGTGTTTCTGCGATAAAATATGTAGGCGGCTTTGTCGAGGAAAGTAACGAGGACTACAAGACGCTTGCTCGATTGCATGATCGTGGCTACGAGTCGTTGTATGCGGAGAACGCGGTCACTTGGGAAGAAGTCCCGCCAGATTATCTGAGCTCTAGGAAACGATCTTTGAGATGGTCTCGCGACGCGGTGTCACAACTCGGCCTTTTGAGATATCGTAATCCTCTCGCAATCGCATTCTTCCTCTTCTACGGGTGGGTAACGCACATATCAAATCTCGTACTCCTGATGCTGATATTCCTGACAACCACGATCGCTCTACCGCATCTCTTCAGCAATGTGCCGACAGAGCTTGCGGGGGTAATGGCTCTGACCGTTATCTTTCTCTGGCCGCTGGTTGCTCTCAGGACACAAGATCCTGAGCTCAAGTCTGGCAAGATGTTACGGGCGTTGTTCTGGGGAAGCGTGTATAACATACCAATGATGGCTCCGTTGGGCGTTCAGATTCTGAAAACATCAATTCAGAAAGCTTGGATGAGATTCTGCGATCTCTTTGGGGTCCAGCTCGAGGTAAAGCAAGAATTTGTCGTAACTCCAAAGACCAAGAATTCAAACCATAGCGTAAGCTCAATTTTCAGGAGCCTAAAGACGGAAACTTCTTTTGGAATTGTTCTGATTGTAGTCGCCGCTGCGTCTGACCATATCCTTTCACTCGTATTCGCGGCACCACAAGTTGTGGCGTCTTTCTCAGTGCCACTCTTAGTATACGCAGAATCGAGAGGCTCGTCTATTCGTGAAGACAAGAGCAGTGACCAAGCAGTTATCCCGCCCGAGCAAGTGATGTTGATTAAGAGGCCCGGAGATATCTACGGAACGCTCACACCATTCCCCACTCAGCTCAGAGTTCGTTGAGACTATGTCGCCGATGCTGCTACCCTACGAGGAATTCGCCATATTCCCCAGCTCTTGCGTCGTTTCCTATCAAGCATTCATAGAAGAAATTGCCAGTCCGGTTCACAATGAATGTGTCGTTCGTTGAGCCTCCAGCGCCTATGTTGTTCGATAAAGAATTGAACATTATGCTCGAGAAATTAGTGTTGTTCAATGAGCTTACTATGGCGAGATTTTGGATCAGAGTGGTGTTGTTGTGTATGTAAAATTGAACAACCGTATTGTTCGGTACTTTGATTGTTGGAGCAGGCACTGAACCATTCAGTTCCGGCCCTGCTGTGACGATGATATCAAACGTTTCTAGCTGAAAGACGCTGACATTCAACGAGTTTATACCCGGTGTCACTTTCACTTGGACTGAAGGAAAGAAAATATCAGGTCCTCCCGTCCAGTTGAGCTGATAATTTCCTGGTGCAATGCCACCGAATACATATTGACTATCAATGAATTCGCTGTGGTATGACCCCGCGTCCATGTTACCCGCCTGAGGGCTGGTACCGTTGGGAAAGTACAGTCGTACTGCCAACACTGTTGTGTTCGTCTTTGAGGTCTCTCTGCTA
>JAJYUX010000022.1 GCA_021792315.1 archaeon | reverse complement strand
ACTCACCGGGTGCGCCAAACTCGAAGATAGCGAGATTTAGCACTGGCCAAGCGAGTCCAGATTATGATTATATATTGAGACTCATAAGCACCGAGAAGGTCCAGATTAGACACAATGCCCTCGAGGCTGCAAGGGTTGCGGCGAACAAGAAGCTCACTCCGATTGGTGAAACTGCATACTTCCTACGAGTCATCGTCTATCCACATGTTATCCTGCGAGAGAACAGAATGATTGCGACAGCTGGCGCGGACAGACTGCAAGAGGGTATGAGAAAAGCTTGGGGAAAGCCGATGGGTCTTGCTGCCCGCGTGATGCCTGGCTCTTCTATTCTTGAGCTTCACATAAAGAAGGAAAATCTCGCAAAGGCAAGAGAAGCCATGAAGAGCGCCTCAGCCAAACTCCCGATGCCTACTGAAATAGAAATCGTTCCTCTAACCAAATCCGCCCCTGAAATTGCCGCGTCCAAGTGAAAATTTAGACAACGAGTTCTAAAGAGCAACAACCGCATCTCACTCATTAATGAGTCGAGCTCGAATCTTTCCGATCGTTTCTCCCTAGACATGGTGCAATTTCGAACATGACTTTGAAGGTAGACAAAACAACAATCACAAAGATACTAGATCAGACTCATCCTAAGATAATTGCGTTTAATGCTCCGGATGGATTGCTTCCGCTAACTCGTCGAATTGCGCTTGAACTTGAGACTGAGTATAATCTTTCTGCCATTGTCATCTCAGATCCTTCATACGGTTCCTGTGATACTGTCGACACCGACGCCCAAAGACTGGGCGCCGAAGTTGCCTTCCATATCGGGCACACCGTGACTGTAAAGAAATTCGGTAAGATTACGTATGCTATTGACGCGTTTGATGATGTCTCTTTCGACAGGGTCACGACCAACGCTGGAGAAGTCTTGCGTTCCAGAAATTTCAAGTCAGTAGGACTGGTTGCATTTGCACAGCATCTTCAAGAGCTTCCCAAAGTTGCAGGGATTCTTGAAAGGGACGGGTTTGTTGCAGTCATCGGCAAGGGCTTGGGTCAGCTTCACGATGGACAGATATTTGGCTGCGAATTCTATCCAGCTCACAACATAAGGGACAAAGTTGATGCGATGTTTCTACTCGGTCCGAGCATGTTTCACGCGATCGGATTATGTCTATCGACTGGCAAGCCGACTTACATGCTCGACCCATACCAGAACGAGGTTATCGATGTACAGAAGACTGCCGATGAGCGCCTTAAGAGAGCAGTGCTTTCAATCTACAAAGCGCGCGATGCAAGGAATTTGGGAATAATAATCGGTCTGAAGGAAGGGCAGATAATGTCAGGACAGTCAATCCGCCTCAAAGCACAACTCGAAAAATACGGAAAACAGGTTCAACTAGTGGCTCTCCGGGAAATTACTCCTGAAAGGCTCAATGCGATGACTGAGATCGAAGCATTCGTTCAAACGGGATGCCCAAGAATCAGTGTGGATGGGTACACTTTTTCGAAACCTGTCCTGAGTGTGCCTCAGACGGATGCGCTAATTAACCTCTTATCCGGAAGGGAAGTTAGCATGGATCTTTTCGAAAGAAAGAACTGGCTCTGAACAATTATCCGGGAATTATGGTGAAACTGAATTTGGGAGAAAAGAAAAGAAAAGTCGTGCTTCCAGGAGACAAGCTCGCCTCCATTGAGGAGTTCGTTCCCGGAGCTGGAACGGCTACCGTTGGTGACTCAATAATTTCAACCGTCACTGGTGGAAAGCAAGCGGACATGACAAACAGAGTCATGATTGTTGAGTCTATCAAAACAGCTACCGAGTCAATACCTCGAGTCGGAGACTACATTGCAGGTTTCGTGGACAGTGCTTCTCCCACAATGGCCCAGGTGACCATCGAGGCAATCAACGAAGTACCAAGCAACAAGCAATTTGCTGGGATGCTTTCCCTACGCGAAGAACGAAGAAGGAAGTCACCACCAATAAAAGCAGCTGACATAGTTAGGGCGAAGGTGATAAGTACCAAGAATTCAATCTTCCATTTGGCAATCGGAGATCAGAGATGCGGAGTGATCTACACAGTATGCAGTAACTGTGGCGGAAGAATAGTTCCACTAGGAATGGACAGAGTAAAGTGTCCAGAGTGCGGACTCGTCGATGATAGGTTGCTCGCCGAGGACCTACTCAAGCCAAATCGCTCTCAAGCGAACCTTTGAGTGTAATATACCCAAAGAAGCTCACAAAGAGCAGTGCTACAAAAGACTTCGTGGCAAATACAAGATTCACTTTGTATGTACTTACTGGATAAAGGTTAACAATTGCGTCTGGATTGGAATGGGAAACAAGAAGAGAGCCCCATAGTGTGAAATTGAACAGAATTTCGTAGGCACTTACTGCAACGCCTAATAACGAGCTGAGTAAGAGGAATGTTCGAAGAGATCTCGGCAACCTCGTGAAGAGTTTCTTTGCAAGTGAAAAGAAACAAAACGCGAACATTATAGATGCTATGTACATGATGGTAACTGGCTTCACATAGTATGGAAAGAGGTATGCAGGCGGAATCTCCTCAGGAGTTCCACTAGACGTATTCACTAAAGAGTCGCCCACAATATCTCTCGGATTCAGCAAATAGAAAATAGCTAACGCGACAAGTAGCAATCCGCTAACTACCAGAATTGCGAGAATTACTTTTCTCTCCGCTTCAGTTTTTGGCGCGTACATGATTCCCAGAGCTCCGAACTTTATCGAGTTGAGAGATTATCCGTCCAGTTTTTAGTTATCTAATCTTTGAAGAAGACATATAAAGGCGGTCTCACACAATTGCTTCTCCGTTCCTTGCTCCTGAAAATAGAATCCCTCGCGGAAAATGCGATTAGCGCCCTGATCGACAAAGAGGATTATAGCGTAGCCGACATCGTTCACCAAGAACTATTGAATATAAGGCACGTGAAATTTGCAGGAGTACCTCCTCCACATCCGCTCATAAAGACGCTTACAATTCAGGTACATACGGATGGAAGCAAGCCAACGAAAGCTCTTCTTGAAGCAATAGAAGCGTCGCAGGAGAGAATCTCCGAACTATTGAAAGCGGCGAAACAGGCTTTTCCGTCCGAGAGTGTGAGAACCCTACCCGTTGCTTCCGGATCTTCAGACGCGAGCCAGCCCACTGAACAAAGTACATAAATGCAACCCGTCGGGCTAAAGTTTGGCGTGAAACCAAGTACGCTTAAAGTAGAATTACAGTGAAATAGATTGAAATTCTGTCCAAAATGTGGGACTCGTCTGAGGTTCAAGGCACACAAGGAGAACCCGGTTATCGTCTGTGAACGCTGTGGATACACAGAAGAAGCTGAGGCGAGTATCACACTTCCGGAAGAAATTGATTCAGAATCGGAATCAACAATAAAGGTTGTTGGAGAAAGAGAAGAGAAAATCAAAACAATGCCTACGACCAATGTGGAGTGTCCAAAATGTGGACATAACACGGCGTTCTGGTGGTTCCTGCAAACGCGAAGTGGGGATGAACCTCCGACTCAATTCTTCAGATGCGAAAAGTGTGCGTACACTTGGAGACAATACAGCTAGGTTGCCTTGCTAAAGCGCACGGGTCAAATTTCTAGGTTAAACCTCTTTTCATTTTCACGAAGAGATGATATTTCATTCCGGGTATGGTTGCAGGTTCATTCTGGATTGCAATGGTTCAAACTGCTGAACAGGTAAGCGATACCTCAATTCCCAATAACCATAAATCGTGAGTTCGATGAGGTTAGCTCGAAATGCCTGGAGAATCAACTAAATCACCTGGTTTTGTTGCAAAGTCTCAGACTCCGAGTGAATGGAAAGCTGTTACAGCAGCTATTCAAACTCTAGTGGAAGAGGCGACCTTTGATGTTACGCCTGACGGAATCACATTTCGCGCGATGGATCCTTCGCATGTTGCGTTAGTTGATTTGTTTTGGCCGAGCGAGGACTTTCAGAAATTCACATGCGAAAAGTCGGACAGATTCACGGTAAGAATGGAGGATTTCGCAAAGCTGATCAGAAGGGCCGACAGCAAGGATTCGATTGAAATCTCGAGGGAGGGCACCGACTCGCTCAATGTGAAATTGAGCAACGGATACAAGAGAGAATTTGAATTGCATCTGATCGAATCGAGTCAAAGCAATACACCACTACCCAAGCTCAGCTTTGATTCAAGCTTTGTGACGACGGAACCTGCATTCGATCATGTTTTGAACGATGTCTCCGCGATTTCAAACCACATCACAATTGAAGCTGATAAAAGCAAGGTACTCTTCTCAGGCAAGGGAGACACGGGCAAAGCATCGGTCGTGCTCGAGCAAGCCGAGGGTGGAAAGGGAGAACTAGTCAACCTGTCGGCAGAAAAGGAGGCAAAATCTACATACAGCATCGAGTACCTTCTCAAAATCACGAAAGCTGCTGGGTCTGCCTCAGACACTATAAAGTTTGAATATTCAAGCAAGATGCCTCTCCGATTGGAGTTCAAACTTGGAGAAAACAGCAAGGGTAAGCTTCAATTCTACCTTGCACCTCGAGTGCAAGAATAAAACGCCAGAGAACTCAAGGGTCAACGAGTAGCGGGGGGTGGAGTGTCATTCTCGCAGTCGATTCTGCGATAATTTTGAACCACCGCTCTGCGGGTATCTCATGGCAACTTCCCATACATAAGAGACAGGTCACATTATGAGCCCGCCGGGATAACCTGGCTTCCCCACCCCGCTAGCTTGTTTAGTTCACTTTTCCTCTGATACTTATTAAAGCTTGACTCCGCGCAAAAAAGATCACGGACAGAAAATTGATTTCGTCTATTCAATTCTGGTGAAATGATGAAAGAAACCTTGGGCAATATCAGAGATCGCGCAGTAGGGATTCATGTTTCGATATCAGGAAAACTAGATCTCTCTGTAGAAAGAGCTATAGAAGCTGGCTGTGTTGGGGCATTCCAGATTTTCACGTGCAGTCCAAGACAGTGGAAAGCCTCAAAATTGAAACCAATTGAGGTCGATTTCTTCAAATCCAAAGTTAAGCAAAACAACTTTCAAGTTTTTGCTCACATGCCGTATCTGCCAAATCTCTCGTCTCCTGAAGAGAGTTTCTATCGGAAATCAGTTGACGTACTGAAGCGAGAAATAGACAGGTGCGACAGCCTAGGGGTGAGATTTCTAGTTCTTCATTTTGGAAGCCACCTGGGCACTTCAATAGAAGCAGGTCAAAAGAGAATCATAGGAGCTTGCAATGAAGCAATCCGTGACTCGCCCATGTCTCAAGTTCGAATGTTGCTAGAGAATTCAGCAGGGGTCAAAAACAGCGTGGGTTCAGAATTTCCTCTCATAAGAAAGGTTCTCGATGCGATTCATGACCGGCGCAGAGTCGGCGTCTGTTTTGATACCTGTCATGCGTTCGCAGCAAATTATGATATGCGCACAATAGAAGCCGTGCAAGAAACAGTAGCAGAGCTTGAAACAAATGTCGGACTTGAGAACTTGCATCTGATTCATCTCAATGACTCCAAAGGAGGAATTGGAGATTCGCTTGATCGTCACGAACATATTGGAGAAGGCAATATAGGAGTCGAGGGGATGTCCGCGATTCTAAATCTAAAGGAGCTGAGTCATTTGCCCTTCGTGCTTGAGACACCGATGGACGAAGATGGTGACGATAAACGCGATATTGAAACAGTGAAGAAGTTGATCAAGACTTAGCTCAGAGTCGTCGATGGTCTTGTCCTTCGCGGAAGGCGATCAATTTGGCGGCGCGCTGATCCCTTGTTCCCCTCAAAGAGTCGTTCCTTCTCCTTAGAACCGATGTACCACTTTCGTTAACGAGAGAAATCTTAATCCTTCCCCTATACTCCGATTCGAGTGTTTTCGCAATGGATCGCGCCAACTTCATGTTTCCACTCCCGATCTTGACTATCTTTCTTATTCTTGGCGCATTGTCAATCAAGACTACCACTCTTGCCATTGCCTCCTGCGGCGTAGCAAAGACCGAACTCTCGATTTCCCTATGATTGAGAAAAGCAGCGACTCCTGTTCTCTCTCCGGGATCAATTCCAATGATAAACCAATCTTCTGGTCCAGGGTGGTACATTACAGAGAACAGTCTCTCTTTAGCAATTCCCACATCATTGCCCAGATCCTCCAGACAAACAACATTCGTTCCCGGAAATCGTGACCTTTCTTTGCGTGTCGTAATAATTAACTTGTACTCGCAGTTCTCTGGCGATGTGAAAAGTAGGGTTTCATTTTTTGCATTGGAGTCGGATGCGATCATGATGTCAGCATATGATAGACCGTTTAGTTTCAGAAGAGTGGAAATTTGGTAGTACGCCTTACCGCTCGAGGTGGCTACGCCGATCTCGATGTTTGGATTCATCAGTCCTACTAAGCTTCCCACCTAGGAACTCTCAATGTCGAGAGACTGAGTTCAAACTTTTAAACATTCATGTGACAGGATCTGTATTTTATGACACCAATTGCACTCGAGTGAAATTTATTGAAAACTCTACGCGATTTATTGAACGACTTTTCCGATTGCGAGGTGGTGTCGCTCGCTTACAGTGATCCGCGGATCAAGCCGAAAATGATGTTAGCATTAGTAAAAGAATCGCTGGGCTCGGGACATCCAGTCGAGTACATAGATTTTGATCTCCAGTTCTCCTCATTGCTTCAAAGTCTCTCCGATGATCAGTACAATGAAATCTCTGATGAATTGCTACGAGTGTTTCAACCAGGTCCAAACGTGATAGATTTTGTGGCTCCCCTTTTCAACTCTGGTCGGAAAGGAGGACTCATCGTAATTGACTCTTTGAACACAGCTCAAAATCTATTATCCCAAGAGCCAACAGCGGCCGATCTGAAGCTTGCAAATCACAGAGCTGCCATTTTCATATCAGCTCTCCAACAATTTGCTAGAGCAAATTCTCAAACAATATTGCTCCTCAATCTTACGAAATTGCGCCCGAAAAGAGGAAAGAACTCAGAAATCTTGTGGGAGAAAGAGATCGTCGGCGGACGTATGACAAGGTTCAAGAGTGACGTGATTCTCTTTGTAAGTCAATCAATCCTACACAGTGAATCGATACGAATTGAAGTAAAGGTTGGCTCCATTGTTTCGGAAGCATTTGGAGGCTACGAGTCAGATGAATATGAATTACAATTCGAGCATTGAGTTTTGCGCTATTTCAGATGAAGCACGTAATAACCCAGCCACATCGCCACTGCTACAAAGGCAATCCCTCCCACAAAGAACATTTCGGCGGAACGTGCCCTAATGGTCTGTCTTCCGCTCAGATACAGTGAGTAAGCCCCAAGCGAACCTGCGATATATCCGAATAACATAATGAAAGTCTCAGTTGTGTTCTGAACACTAGTATTTGGTACGATAGTTTCTAGATTGATTCCTGCTTGACTAGCATTTCCAATAGCATTTATCACGCCAGCCATAAGCAAGAATATAGCAAGAAAGTAGATCAGTTCTATTCCTCTCGTCTTCAGTGCGGTTGCTGATCCTCGACCCAATTCGCCAAAAATTCCAGTCCTTCTGACGCGCGTGGTAACCCTTGCAGTTGCGGCTCGAATTGTCTTTTTTACACCCAAAGTTATCTACTTCCAACGAAATCGCGACCCAATTCTTGATTGAGTAAGTGGCGAGCGACTTCTTTTGCTTGATCTCCAGTCTCCTTGAGTTCGATTATTCTCTCTAAATACCTTTCCCAGCTCATTTCTCCGAATGCTTCTTGCCATCTCATGAACTTCTCTCGAATCTGTGAGAGAGATTCGCCATGTAGGAAACAGTAAACTCCATTCTTGTCACTCAATCTATCGCAAAGTGCACATTTCTGCAATTCCAATTGATCAAGTTCACCTTTCACGTTTCGCCAATCGTCGATTGGCTTCGCAACTGAAATTCGAGCATTCTTCGATCTTTGTAGCGAAACCACGACGCAAATAAGCTATCTTCGGCCATCCGCATATTTTGCAGATGTTCACGGTCGGAGTTATTCTACCGCGCGTAGGAAGCGGTGAAGAACTCTTGCAACCCTTCGCGTAGTTTGTACACCGAATGAACCTCTTCTTTGTTCTAGAAGATCTGATAGCTTCGAGCGAGCCATCTTTGCAATTTGGGCAATGACCCAGACTTAGATTCTTGTGTTTTTCCCGAGGTATCAGAGAGTTCCAAACCATGCCACCCGACATTGACAACTTTCTAAGACTCAATCTTATGTTGACGAGTTCATCAGCGATTATCTGCGCTACATCATCGTTGCCAGCTTGCAGTGATTGCAGTTTCATTTCGAGGGTTCTTGTCATTTCCGGCGATAGAATTTCAGGACAATGTCTTCTCAGTTCTTGAACCAAAGTCAAAGCGTTTTCTTGTGGAATGATGTATCTCGAGCGCCGCACATAGTTCCTCTTGAGCAAGGTCGAGATAGTGTCAGCTCTTGTAGCCTTTGTTCCTATACCTTTCGACTCCATCTTCGCTAGAAGGGAAGCGTCATTGTATCTTGGCGGAGCTTGTGAGAATCTCTCACTCATCAGGGCTTGATTGATTGCAACGCCCTCACCAATTTCGAAAGTCAAATTCTCTGCTGGTGATACTTTCTTTACTGGAGCTGTGAGCCTCATCCAGCCCTCTTCGACGACCTTCTCCCAATCCGTAACGAATTCGTGAGATCTTATGTCGAAAGTAATGCTCGACTTCTCAACTACTGCGTCTGGGGCGAAAGCCGCCAAGAACCTTCGAACAATCATATCGAGCAACTTCTTCTCATCTCTAGAAAGGACCTGCTTTGGAATCTCGCCAGTAGGATGAATTGCTGGATGAGCGGGGTCAACCTTTGTACCCTGAAAGGGATATTTTCGTCTAACAGGGTTATTTAGAATCATTTCCCCCATAGCAGAGTAGTCATTCCAAGATGCAATTCTGTTCAGAATTTGTTCAGGATGTATAGAAAGAGGAAGTTTCTGACTCTCCGTTCTCGGATATGAAATTAGTCCCTTCAGATAGAGCTTCTCAGCAACAGCCAATGTGAAGCTGGAGGACATCCCATGCAAGTAGAAAGCTTCCCTTTGCAAGTCACCGATGTTAAACGGGAATCTTGGATGCACGTTGTCACGCGACAATTTCTTATCTGAGACTATCGCCGAGACGGATTCCGAAACAGCATCAAAAATGGTCTGTGCCGTTGACTTCTCTGCCAGGGGAGAATTCTTGTATGTCGCATCGAAAACAGCATCATCTCTTGCAAGTTCGCAGCGAAGCGCCCATGAAGGTAGTGGCACGTGTGTTAATCTTGTTATCTCCCGATCTACTATGAACGCCAGAGTGGGACCCTGGACTCTTCCGATCGTGACATTTGCAAATTCAGAAGTCGAACTATGCGCTGACTGAGTCAGCACTCTTGAGAGGTTCACTCCCCAAAGAAAGTCAAGTTGATGTCGTAATCTTCCTGCCCGTGCTAATTGAGACATTGTAGGTTCAAGCGAAGAGAAGGCATGCCTCAGATCTTCCGAAGTTAGTGTCGAGAAGACTGCCCTTTGTGAAATTTTTGGATTGCCGCAGGCAAACTGAAGTATGTTTGAGCCGATAGTCTCCCCCTCAATATCATAATCACACGCATTAATGAAACCGCTTGCCCTCGCTGCTGCCTTTCTAAAGCTCCGCACTTTGTGTTGGATTAGACTATGAAAGCGAGCGTTCGTGTTCCGCCTCGATCTAGAGGGCGCATCTCCTTTTTCGAACCAGTCTATGTCGAAGACCGGAAAAATAGAGCGATTAGGATCTGGATCGCCAACCTCATATAGATGTCCAACCGCAGAGCAAATTACGTAATTCTTCCCGTCGAATCCGTTGCTGACTTGAATCATTTCAGAGTGGCGTGTTCTTCTGATGGATCCTCCAAGAGCGCCGGCAATCTTTCTTGCAGCATCAGTCTTTTCCGCTATGACAAGTGTGTATTCTTCATCCAAATTGAATGCACTATTGTGATTTTCTGTGTAAGATTCGAATATGCGCCAAGTTCTTTCATATTCGCGCACTTTAATTATGAATAGTTCCTAATCTCATTTGAGAGTTTGCCCCTCGAGATAACCTGCATATCGTGCGGAACTGTTCTCTATTCTGGATTCGATCTCAAGACTCCGAAGGATGTGATTCGGATAACGGGAAACAAGTGTAGAGCGTGCGGCAAAACGCTGACGACATCCGATTTCGGAATCGATGTCTCTAGAACTTGATCTAGGTTCTTCTGACATTTCTTAGTCCCGAAATGATCAGACACTTGTCGGGTGCAATTGTCATTTCGCGTTCTGAATTGGTCCTTGGTTTTTCAAATGCTTGTGAGACTCCTCTGATGAGAACTATCGGGATAGATTCGCTCGCTTCTCCCATGCAAATCTCCGCGGCTGATGCGATTTGATCAGCTAGCCCTTTCAAGGTTACTTTCAATTCGTTACCAAAAAGATCCTTCTTTCCCCGCATATCCACCGTCGGTCTTATTCCGGCCGTGGCAATAGCGACACCAACAGTTCCAAGCCGCGTGGGCGTAACTCTACTATCCGAGAGAATCACACCCAGTCTAGTTATTTTTCTTCCGCGTCTTGCATTCATTCTAATAAGATTGTTACGGAGTTTTTTCGCGGTTCCTTCTTTGTTCTTCGGATAAAGAATTGCCCACCCTTTTGGGGCGTTACTAAGATCCAAGCCGGAGTTTGGGGCTAGTACCCCATCATTGATTGTGAGGAGAAAACCATTAATTCCACCGAGTATCGAATCAGACTCGTTCATCACTAGCTCGGCGAGTTCTGGCTTCATCTTGTAAGATTTAGCGATGCTTCGTGCCATGGGGCCTGCTTTGACTCTTCTCAGCTCAACCATTCGTCCTTCGGAGACAGATGCGAATTTGCTCGAGACAACGACGATATCTCCATCCTTGAGTCCAACAGTGGCTCTTTCAGAGTCTTCTAGAATGGCCGATGCCAAGTTGAATGACTCGAACCTTTTCTTGCACATAATGGGAATGATTTCGATTGAGCGTGAAAGCGGCATTTGGACCCGAACAAGCTCAGCCCCTCTATTCAATATGTCGAAGCGCACAAGGATCTAATACTAATTAGCTCGTAGATTTAGGTACTTGAACAAATGACAAGCAAATCTCATCTTTTTGAGTTTCACGAGGCGCATGGCAAGCTTACTGAATTCTCAGGCTTTGAGATGCCGTTATGGTACACTAGCATAGTTGACGAACACATGGCCGTTAGGAATTCCGCAGGGTTGTTTGACGTTTCGCATATGGGGCGGGTGTCAATTAGTGGTCAGGGAGCAACTGAATTCCTTAGGAGGTTGCTTCCGACGAACTGCGCAAGATTTGGTGATGGAAGAGCTTTCTACACAGTAATGTGCAATGAGAAAGGAGGTATCATCGATGATGTGATAGTAAATAAGATTTCAACCTCGAAATATATCGTAGTGGTTAATGCGGGAAACCGAAGCAAAGACATTGGTTGGATCAAAGGACACTCAAATGTTTTTGATGTGAAGATCGATGATTTGTCTAATGAAACAGCGCTGGTTGCTTTTCAGGGTCCGCTAGCGATTCGGATTTTGCAAAACCTTTCAGACATGAGTATAAGTGATTTGAAGCGATTCTCGTTCATTGAGTGCCGTGTTGATGGTGAACGATGTTTGGTCTCCAGAACAGGGTACACTGGTGAAGATGGAGTGGAGATTACCATATTTGACGCACCTCTAGACAATCCTGAAAGGGCACTGAAGATTTGGAACGCGCTTCTTGAACTGGGCAAGAATCTCGGCGTTCTTCCTTGCGGACTTGGTTCAAGGGATACTTTGAGACTCGAGGCAGGAATGTGTCTCTATGGACAAGATATTGACGAAACCGTCACACCCGTTGAGGCGTCTCTGGACAGCATCATTGAGTTGGATGAAAGAGAATTCATCGGTAGATCCCCAATAGAGAGACAAGTCAGGAACGGAGCGACAAAGAGAAGAGTAGCTTTCTCAATGCTCAATCAAGGAATACCGAGGCACGGTTTCGATATTTCTTTCTCTGGCAAGAAAGTGGGCAACGTTACTTCTGGAACTTTCTCACCACTGATCAAGATTGGAATTGGAATGGGCTACGTACCGACACCGTTGTCCTCTCACGGGCAACACTTGGCCATAAGTATCAGAGAGACAGAAAAAGATTCACAAGTGGTTCGGGTACCTTTTTATGACACCAACATGTATGGGTACAAGAGGAAAACGGCATAGTTCTTATCTACCGCTTTTTCGTGAGTCTGTTTTGTTTTGATAGATTCATACATCATCCCCGAGGGGTTGCTCTACACCAAGGAGCATGAATGGATAAAACAAGTAGGCACCTCTTTTCTTGTCGGAATAACTGAATACGCAGTAAAAATGCTCAATGACATCGTCTATGTCAATCTGCCCCAAATTGGCGCGTCTCTAAAATCGAATGATGTATTTGGACAAGTAGAATCTGTAAAGACTGTCTCTGATCTCTACATGCCAGTTTCGGGAAAAGTGTTGAAAGTGAATTCTAGATTGACGCAAACACCAGAGGTACTTGGATCTTCTCCGTATGGTGACGGTTGGATGCTTGAGATATCATCAGATGCTTTCATAGAGGAATCAAAGCAGTTGCTGAATGCAAAATCATATTCTGACTACATCGCTGAAGTAAAAGCTTCTGAATGAGATAAAGGCAGAAACCTTAAAGGGCATTCAAAGAGAGTGAGGCTCTACGAATGACCATAAAGGACACTATTACCGAGGCTAAATCAATTTTCTATCGCCCGGTGATGTCTCGCAGAACCGCCACCATATTTCTGGCAATGTCTCTGGTATTCGTGATTGCCCTAATTATGAGGCTGTACCCTGCAGTTTACGGTTGGTACCTCAACGAATTCGACCCCTACTTTGACTATTACGCTTCACTTCATGTTGTAACTCTTGCGCAACAGCACGGCCTTTATTACGCTTTGTTCAACAATCCACCGAACTGTCCACCTTCAGACCTTTCACAAGTATGCCACGACAGTCAGGGATATTTCTTCTGGCACGACATTCGAACCTGGTATCCTTACGGCAGAAACGTCGCAGCTACCAGTCAGGTGGGTCTTCAGTTAACAGGAGCCATTTCCTATCTTTTCATTAATTCGGTATTGCACCTACCGATTTCATATTATGATTACCTCGTGTTCTTCCCAGTCATGATTGGTTCTCTGACTATCATCCCGCTGTACTATCTGGTAAAGAAGATGACCAACAGTGCTGGCGGAATCTTCGCAGCGTTGATTTTTGCCGTTTCGCCGCCCATACTTCAGAGAGGTAATCTCGGGTGGTTCAAGTCTGAACCACTCTCGCTTTTTGTTTCTCTCATAGGTGCCTATTTCTTTCTATCAATGTACAGCTCCAAAACCAGCCTCAGAGGAGTTCTGGCAAGATCTGCAATAGCAGGAATGATGTTTGGTTACTCCATGATCGATTGGGGAGGGGGCGATGAGTTTGTCTTGATATTCGCTCTGATTTTCACCATCGCGCCATTTGTTAAGAACATTGACCTCCAGAAAACAGTGACCGGCGGGTCGATTGCAGTTGCAGCTCTACTACTCATCTCTGCAGCCACCCCGCGTCCCGGACCCAGCATCATCACAAACATAGAAGGCCTAGCTCTATTGGGTTCTTGGTTGTTCGCGTTTCTGGCACACTTTTTGAAGAAGTATGGGGACCCATTATCATACAATCGCAATCTTCTGAAAATACTGTTAGTTTTTATCTTTGGCGGGTTGATCGCAGCTTCGTTCGGTGCCATTGGCAGTCTGTCTGGAAGGTACCTGACTGTTTTGTATTCACAACTCAGGCAATCTAACCCACTAGTGCAGTCGGTTGCGGAGCAGGCAGTTCCGACCGGGAGTCAGTTCTTTAGTGATTATGGTATCATCATAATTCTTTCAGGATTTGGTGCTTATGTTGCCTTCCGCAGGCGCACTATCGAAACAATATATGCTCTAGTATTAGCCTTCACAGGAGTCTACATCGCATCTTCTTTCGCAAGACTCATGGTTTACTCGACTCTGGCTCTCGCACTCATAGGCGCCATTGGTTTGATTGAACTTGCCGAATCGATCATGCGACCGTCAGTCTCAGCTGTGAGTCGAAAGAAAAGCAGAATTTACGAGTCCAGAAGCGAGGTGAAGGTTGTTTTTGCATTGGCGATGGTCATTCTGATAGCCTTTCCGATGTTCTATCCCACTAACGTGAATATCGCAAGCGCAGGCTATCAACTAAACAGTTCAGGTTGGATTGCGAGTGCTAACGTTCCCACAAGTATTGCAAATGGCGGCACTGCATTCACAACCACTAGCACCGATTGGCTTCAGGCTTTTAACTGGATGCGGCAATTGGGACCGAACACCACAATAGCGGCGTGGTGGGATTATGGATATTGGATGACTGTAATGGGCAATGTCACCACCCTTGCGGATAATGCAACCATTAATGAAACCCAGATTTCTCTGATAGGACAAGCGCTAATGGTTCCGCCCCAACAATCCATTCAAGTCCTGAAGGAACTGCATTCACCGCAATACATACTGATTTTCATCACAGGATATATTCTCAATGAGCAGGCAAACGGCGGTGGCATATATTATACCCTGACCGTACCCACACCATATCCTCAGCCAGGCGGCGGTGATGAATCAAAGAAACAGTGGTTCATCAGAATTGGAAACCTTACATGCGGTTGTCTTTACGAAACCAATGGGCCGGATGCGCTCATGCAGGCTGACGATTTCACTCCGACTCCGTACTTCTGGTCCAATTCGACTTTTGGCAAGCTCATCCCCTACCTTTCCCAAGGTTTGTTCTACAATCCGGTTTCAGGCACAACGCAGCAAGGATACAACGCCACTGTTTCGACATCAACTGGTGCGAGTGGAATTGCCAATGGCTATACAGAGCTTTACACATATCATATGAATTACCCTGAGACAAGTACCACCAACCCATTCCAGATTGCATTCGAATCATCAAGCATGACTTCGACAACGCAGGGACTCATTACAGGAGTCCTGATATACAAAGTAAACTACAACGCCACTACTTTCTAGGGTATGCCGGCCATTCAACATGCCAGTAAACCAACGGCATGTCATTAAGCCGATAGAAATTGCCAGAGACGTATTCTCCGTCATATTTGATCAGGCTGAAAGTCCGGAATCTTTTCTAGCGTCAAACCAGGGTTTCGTTATTCTGGAAGACTCTGTTCTTCTTTTCGATACTGGATTTTCTTCTAGATATGCAAGGTTACTAGACATCGCCATATCAGCGATTACCGATAAGAAGATCAGGTACATCGTTAACAGCCACGATCATTCAGATCATATTCTTGGGAATTCATATTTCTCGAAAAAGTACTCAACCTCCGGACTAAGCATTATCTCGCATGAGTTGTGCGCCCAAATCATCCGGAGCATTGGTACAGAAAGAATCCAGAAGTATAAGAAATCATACAATAAACTCGCTCCGTCTCTCACATCAAGAGTAGAGATCCCGAACGTTACTTATGAATCTGGATTCAATCTGAATATTGAGGGTGCTAAGTTCGTATTCATTCACCCGAACAACGGAGCCCACACACTCGGAGATACCATGCTTGCCATGCCCCATCTAGGTGTAATCCTGATGGGAGACGTTTTCGTTAATTCATTCTTTCCCAACATCGAAGATGCCAACCTGGAAGAATGGGTCCGCACACTCAATCTTATGGACCATACCACGTATTCAAAATTTCTTCCTGGTCACGGCACCGTGGGAGGAAGAGCAGAAGTTTCTCGGTTCGCGGACTATCTTCGAGATTTATCAAGGAGATTGCTTCTTCTCGAAGAGCCGGACAGAGCGGTGATACAATCTTGTTTTGAGACTGAATCTACGAGGAATTGGAGTTGCAGATTTTTGGTACATTGGAACTGCGACTACCTACTAGGAAGATCCAAATCCGCGATCACAAAAGTTTGAAATAACCTCGGCTGAAAAAGTCTGTGAAAAGATGACTGAATCAAGAGATTTGCTTCCAGAAGGCGGTCGAGATGTCGAGTCGTGTCCGTACTGTAAAGGAAGTTTTCCCAAAAATCTCCCCCTAGTCAATGGAGAGACTCAGTTGCAGCGTCACATCAAAGTCTTTCACAGCCAGTATGTGAAGGACGTTTAGTGGACAAGAGTTCTGTGGCAGCTTATCTCTTGACAGATTTCTCGATAAGGCATTTGATATATCGCATCGATAAAGGCATTCTTTCGACTTGTGCACCTAGTTCTGATAACGCATCGCTTACGGCGTTTGCTACTGCAGGAGTCGCTGCTATTGTACCAGCCTCTCCGATTCCCTTTATTCCTAGAGGATTAGCATGAGTAGGAGTTTCTGTTCTAAATGATCTTATGTTAGGAACATCACTTGCCTCTGGAATCTGATAATCCAAAAAGCTTGAAGTCAGTAGTTGACCTTCAGAATTATATGACACATCCTCGAGCAATGCTTGCCCTAGTCCTTGAACTATTCCTCCGTGGATTTGACCTTCGACAATCATAGGATTCAGCACACGGCCGCAGTCATCCACAGATGCATAGTCCAATATATCGATTCGCCCGGTCGCTCTATCAATTTCCGCAACCGCTAGATGGGTGCCAAATGGAAAAGTGAAAGTCGGAGGAGCAAAACAGCTGAATGCAAAGAGAACAGGTTCCATTCCATTCGGAAGCTTTCTGGGCTTGTAAGCCAAGGACGCAACTTCTGCGAAAGAAAGCCTCTTCTTGGGATCTGACCCTGAAGAGATATTGCCGTCGGCGAAATTGATATCTTCGAAAGGCACATCAAGCACCTTGGACGCAATCTTTGCCATCTTGTCCTTGATCTTTTCAGCAGACATCATGACCGCGGCGCCCCCAAGAGCAGCAGACCTGCTCCCAGCGGTAAAAGTCCCCCAAGGGAGCATTGCGGTATCTCCGTAGTTCACTGAGATTTCATCAATAGTTAGTCCGAGTCTGTCTGCCACAATTTGTGCAAGTGGAGTCTCGTGACCCTGCCCGTGCGGTGACGTTCCTGAAATTACAGTCACTCTTCCAGATTCGTTAACGGTAATTGCTGCAGTCTGAGGGAAATCTGGTCCAAAACCACAAATCTCAACATAGGTGGCTAGTCCAACGCCTATCAATCTGCCTTCCTGGCGTGCCTTTTTCTGATAGTTGCGCCACTCGTTATATCGAGAAACTTTGACCGCCTTGTTGAGATTCATCGAATAGTCGCCCGTGTCGTACTTCAAATTCCCCACAGTCTTGAAGGGAAACTCTTCTCTTGGAATGAAGTTCAGGAGTCTGATCTCAACAGGATCTATATGTAGCACTCTAGCTAGTTCGTCTATTGCCCGCTCAATCAGATATGTAGCTTCAGGTCGCGATGCTCCCCTGTAAGCGTCGTGCGGGACCTTGTTTGTTAGGACAACAAGAGCTTCTCCTCGATAAGCGGGCACGGAATACTGGCCCGGGCACATCCTTAGTGTAAAGGTGGCATCTGTTGAACCTTGAGATGCATAAGCACCGGAGTCTCCGATTATCTTCACCTTTAATCCCAGAATCCTTCCACTAATGGTGGATGCGAGTTCAACATGTTGCAGCTGCCCGCGGCCATGAGTCATAGATGCAAAGTTCTCCGATCTGCTCTCGATCCACTTTATTGGTCTTTTCAACCACTTGGCCGCCAGACAAACAAGAACCTCTTCAGGGTAAGCAGACATTTTTGCTCCAAATCCCCCGCCCACATCCGGAACTATCACGCGAATCTTATCCTCCTGCATATGGAGAATCTCCGCAAGATCACTTCTGTTTTGAAATGGACCCTGAGTCGATATCCATAATGTCAAGATTCCAGAACCATCATCGTATTGAGCCACTGATCCCCTTGGTTCCATAGGTGTTGGGGAGAGTCTTTGATTCAAGAGATCAACTCTCACGATCTTCTCAGCTTTTGAGAATTCGCGTTCTACATCTCCAGATTCTATCTTTTCGGAAGCCACGACATTGCTCTCGATTCCTGCGTGACACTTGGGTGAATCGTCTTTCGCAGCTACTGCAGGGTCTATTACAACATCCAGAGGTCTGTAATGAACACCAATAGATTCAACAGCGTCTTCTGCCTCGTAAATCGAATCCGCCACGACGAATGCGATCTGCTCGCCCACATACCTAACCTCATCAGCTGCTAGCACTGGTCTATCTATCTTGCTACCATCATCAGTTTCAAATGTCGAGAGCAGTTTAAGATCTTGTGGTAAATCAGCAGAAGTGATGACTGCCCTAACTCCAGGCATGCTTAATGATCTTGAGACATCAATCTTTGTAATCATTGCGTGCGCATACGAGCTCCGAAGCACGGCTGCATGAAGCATCGCAGGAAGTCTTATGTCATCCACGTATCGAGTGTGTCCCTTAAGAATCCGTGAGTCCTCTTTCCGTAGGAGCGACCTTCCAACGATTCGAGACAGTCTCTTCTGTGTTGAGTGTTCTACTGCAATTAGTTGATTCGACACATAGGACTAGATGGCGAATAATTGATTTATGTATTTCAATCCAGTAGGGCGATGTGAATCTTACTTCTCAGATTGTTTCGGTCTCGCATTATCCGATGTCTTGTCTTCATTTTCTTTCGGAACCTGCACTGAATCCTGTCCATACAGCTTCAACATTTCTCGGATGACTTTGTCGGTTGTATCTTTGTATTCTTCTTTGCTCTTTATTCCCAGAAGATCGACGAACCCCTCCGCCACGAATGTCATGAGTGTCAAATCTCTGTACATTCCAGGAATCGTTGCAAGTTGCGAAATGTGAGGGTGGGACAAATTGAGTATTATTGAATCAGAAGTAGTCATGACAGGAAGGTCGGACGGACTTAGCTGAGCTTCTTTCACCGTCCCGAACGTGGTCTTTGCAGCGCGGATCTCTCTCGGCAATCTTGGAGTTCCGGTGACGATCTTGATTCGTTTCACTTTTTCCTTCGACTTGGTTGGTATCTCGACCTGGAATTGTGATGATGCTAATTCTGCCTCGTTGACGACTTTGTATTCTGCTGGCAGTGTAATCTCAACTGTCGAGAGTGCCTTTTCGAGAACTCTTGCAAGCTTGTTCAGAGATTTTTGCACTAGAACATTGGAATAATGCGGCGAGTCCGGAATATCTTCAACGAGTGAATCGAGAGATTTCTTGAATTTGTGGTACTGATCATCTTCAACGTAAGCCCCTCGACCCGTTACCAATGACAGATCTGTGTTCACAAACCCTGTCAGATTTGGTCTTCTGGATATGACTTCCCTCTTGACAAGGACGCCCCTGTTGTAGAAGCGCACCGGCTTTCTGTCTTCAACTCGGTATGGATCAACTAGTGAGATCGAGTAACCCTCGCCGGATCTTTCGTGCATTATTCCACCAGGGAGTTCAGGCGCAATCGCTTCAT
>JAJYUX010000120.1 GCA_021792315.1 archaeon | reverse complement strand
GGAAGATGAGGTACGTCCTCGATTAAGGGAGCTCGTCAAAGAGATTTTTCGCTCGGTACCGTCAGGTCTTGGCAGTACAGGCGCGTTGAACCTCACTTCCCAACAACTTGACAACGTTCTTTCCGACGGTGTCAAGTGGGCCATTTCGAACGGATACGGCAATTCCGCCGATTTGAAATTCTGTGAAGAGAACGGCACGATGAGGCACGCGGATCCGTCGAAAGTCTCAAACGAAGCTAAGAAGAGAGGTTCAAAGTCTCTAGGCACTCTTGGATCAGGTAATCATTTCTTGGAAGTTGAGACAGTGAATAGAGTGCTTGATGAGCAGGCGGCAAAAGCCTTCGGCATTGACCAAAAGAACCAGGTATGCGTGTTACTACACACCGGCAGTCGAGGTTTAGGTCACCAGGTCTGCAGTGACTATCTTCGAATAATCGACGTGGCGTCACCAAACTTCAAAATCGACCTGCCGGATCGCGAACTGGCATGTGCTCCAGCTGGTTCTAAAGAAGCGGAGAATTATAGACTGGCTATGGGTTGTGCTCTGAACTTCGCCTGGACGAACCGGCAGTTAATCACTCATAGGGTAAGGAAGGCATTCGAAAGAGTATTCCAAAAGAGCGAGTCTGATTTGGGTATGAGGCTCGTTTACGACGTTGCACACAACATTTGTAAGGTCGAAGAACATTCAGTTGATCCAGATAACCCTGGGAAGAGAGAAAAAGTCTTCGTCCACAGGAAAGGCGCGACCAGAGCCTTTCCTAAGGGTCGCGAAGAGATTCCTCAAGAGTATCGCAGCATAGGTCAGCCCGTCCTCATCCCAGGTTCCATGGGAACTGCATCCTGGGTGTTGCTTGGTCGCGAGAAATCCATGAACGCCAGTTTTGGATCCACGGCGCACGGAGCTGGCAGAATGATGTCCAGAAGTGCAGCAATCAGAACCTATCCATACGAGTCTGTGAGAAAGGACCTCGATTCCAGAGGAATCATGCTTGAATCTGCCAGCAAGAAAGGGGTGGTTGAGGAGGCGCCTGGTGCGTACAAGGATGTCGATGCAGTTGCTGATGTTTCAGACAGAGTTGGCATTGGAACTAAAGTAGTACGGCTTACACCCATTGCGGTCGTGAAGGGTTAGTTTCCATCATGCTTCGTTTCGCTCGCCAAGCCACTTGATCTCAACATGCTTTCTCTTGGGGGTTATGCTATTGAATTCGGTACCAGTCCCAACGTAAAACTTGGAGAAGAACTCATACAGATGAAGCCTCAGACTCTGGACATAAACTATCAGTCCTTCGAAGGCAAACACCAATAAGTTCAGAATCACCAACACTGGTACTGAAGCGTAGCCATATGCGTAGAATAGCAAGTTTGTAGCGGAAAGAAGAGCTGCGTGCACGACAAGAAGGATTGACAGTCTTACATAACTTACGGTGTTACCAACAAACTTGGACACCACCCATTCCAGAAACTCCATCGTAGCAGCTGCCACCTCTCCAAGAACGGTTCCATGTATCTTGCCAGACCGTGCCAAGGCTGGTCCTGCTACGAATAACCAGATAATAGAGACAATCAGCCCCGCGAGTCCCACGTTTGCCTGAAGATTAGTGCCATTCGTCACTGCCGCCAAGTTAAAGTTAGCATCTTTGAATGCGAATCCGAAAATCAGGAAGAATGTGTAACCCGAAATTGTTGGCAAGAGGCTGGCCAGCATATGCCAATAATCGGACGTACGAATCTTGTTGTATAGACTAATGGCCATCCCGACATAAATGTGAGCTATTCCAATGTAGATGGTGAGCTTTATGAAAAAGAGTACTGTGGAGACGTTGAATGCAAGCCCGTTTGGATTGAGAGGACCAACTGCTTCCTTGAGATGCTGCAACCATGGAATCCCTATCAGACTCGTGAACGACAACGGCAGCTCGAAACCAAACACTTCTCCAACGATTAACCCCATAATGGTGGCGCATATACCGGCCATTAGCAGGAGTATCCCCCAGTTTTTGAAATCGGAAGTCCCTCTGATGTAGATGAGTCCGCCGACCAACATTAACAGCGCGCCATGTCCAACATCGCCGAACATTAATCCGTAGAAAATAGGGAATGTGATCGCGATGATCGGAGTTGGATCGAATTCACCATAGACTGGCGGACCGCTTGTCAGAGTAACCGGTTGATGGGCAACTATTGCTTTGTTCGTTGAGTTGAACCTAGTGGGCGGTTGGTCTATTTCAGTAGCGCCAGTTTCTGCCTCATGAAGACCCTCGGCGTAAGATCGGTGTGGATCAATCTCGCTCTTGACCAATGGCCATCGGTGATTGATCCTCGATTCGAGTTTGGAAACTAGCCGTGTTGGAATGTAGCCTTGAATTATTGAAACTCGTTTTAGCTTACCAGATTTTTTGAGCTCTTCGAGGACACGATATGCTATGTCAGCAGCCTCTCGAAGTCCCAGAATGCTTTCGCCGATCGACTTCACTTCGTTAGTAGTTTTTGCGCGGTTTTGATCTATCGATTCTTGTAGGGATGCCAGACGTTTCGATATTTCGGAACTCGCAAGCTGGGGGCTCTGGGGAAGGTCTTTGGGAATCGCAACTGTTCTTGCGTCAAAGCTCCTCAATGTCTTCGAAATACGATCTGTCTGGTCAATGGACCCTATGACAAGTATCGATGATTCCTTCTCGGTAAGTCTACTTTGAATTATCGTGGTCTCGGGAATACTCTTGGTTAGCTCTTCGAGGTCTTGAGTTTGGACGATTACGAACTCTAAGTGAAATCTTTTCATCGATTCAATAACCGCGAGATTAACATTATAGAATGAAAGTGAGCCCAAAGCTCTTTGGAGCGAGAGCAAGTCATCGCGTCTTTTTTCGAGGTTTCTCCTTTCGCGTATCAGGCCTCCGAGCGAGGCAATGATTGGGGATGCTCTAGTTTCAAGCTTGGTTACATAATCTTCCCAATTCCAAGCTTCCATCTCCGTGCGGTCATACTCAATGCCACCAAATGCTTTCTTCAAAGCAGGCGGATCGAGATTCATTCCCATATTGTCAATGATGAAAGTAAGCTCGGAAGAAATCCTGTAAGCATTAGAAGCCAGAGATGAAAGACGTTTGTCATATACCTCGGTTTCTGTGGTCAGTGGGTGGAATTCCTCGACTTCAGCGATATAACCGGAAGCTTCGCTCATATCGCTACGAGGCACAAACAATGCGATTTTGGATAATTTTGAAACTCCCAATGAGAGAGAACACGTCCACAGAATTGAAACTCGGTTAGAGAAGCAATGCTTTCTCGATCTGATATTAACTATTTCGGTGGGATGTGCTCATTTTCGCTGCGCATTTTCAGATACATCACTGCTGCTGGTGACAATTTGCGAAATACTCCTCTTTTCTTGTAGCGAGTTGTTTGACCCTCTTGTTCTCACTATTTTAGACTGAAACTGAGACCGGTACTCTTGCCATTTGCAACGGTCCGAACGGATTTATCTTTTTTGCGGGCGGGCACATAACTGATCAAAGCTATTAATTCGAGTTTAATCAAGTTCCGTCGCTTCTACTAAGCTGAATTTTGTGGCCCTGTAACTACGATGTTGACTCACCGATGACCTGCGCTATCGACCCAAGTTTCCGATAGATTTTGCCCGTCGCACTTGGAAATCTCTGAGCATACGATCCTATCTCTACTCGGTGCAGTTGTCACCAGTTCACTGTCTTCAGGGAAGGAGTTCAGATACCCTTTGGGATGCTGCATAGACCAGTCCGTTCGCAAAGAACCAGCAGAACTACCACTCTCGGAAGTGATAGAGCGATACTGGCGATTTCAGAGTTGTCGTACATCTCCATATGTTTTTATAATGCATTTCACGCGAGTGTTTTTCGATATATTTTGCGAAATGCGAACTTTCTTTTGATTTCTGCTCTGGGATTTGGATTTCTGATGTTCTCAGTATTCAGTCTTCCAGCACACGCTTTTTCGAGCACCGAACTCGTATCTCAATTTGCGAAATCTGCTGCCTTGGCT
>JAJYUX010000119.1 GCA_021792315.1 archaeon | reverse complement strand
TTGAGTAAATTGATTTACTCGGCTTGACCGGAATGTTATTTTTCTGCGCATATTTTATCTCGTCCTCTCGGTTCATGTTCCATTCCCTTACAGGAGCGATAACCTTGAGACTCGGATTTATCGACTTGACAGTGACATCGAACCGAACCTGGTCGTTGCCTTTACCAGTGCAGCCATGCGCAACAGCAACAGCACCTTCTTTTTCTGCGACGTCAACAAGTTTCTCAGCCAGAAGCGGCCGCGCGAGAGCTGTGCCTAATGGATACAGGCCCTCGTACAAGCTATTGGTCTTGATACTTTTACTGACATAATCTCTTGCGAATTCTTCCTTCGCGTCAATCTGATAGTGATTCAAGGCTCCAATTTTCCTGGCCCGATCTCCGATCCCACGAAGATCCTCTTGTTGGCCAATGTCCACAGTGCACGTTACAACGTCCATCCCATACTTTTCTTTTATCCACTTGATTGAAACGGAGGTGTCCAGGCCTCCTGAGTACGCAAGAACAACTTTGTCGGACAAACGAATCTATATCTCAAGGAGACCTTTCTTGCAATACTCTTTTATAACTTGCGGTCAACAATAACGACAACAGTCAGTGATGACCGAAATTGGTCAACGCAACTCCCATCTCAAAAATTGTGAAAGAAGTGATCAATGACGATCTATCTTTGCAAGACGCACTCGGCAGAAGGTACGGTAACTACACTGCCATCGCTCGGTTGATCAAGCCGAAGGTAGAACATGGATTGGGCCGAAAAGTGAACTTTGATTCCCTAGTTACTTCCGTAAAGCGGGTAAAGCCTCGAATCGTGTTGTCGCCAGGCGGCATAGAAAGCGTCTTGGCCAACAGCGTAGTGAATGTGCGGACAGATGTTGCGAAGCTCAATCTGGAAAAGAGCAAGAGAGCCCTTGAATCCGCCAGATCGATGATGGCCACTTACCAAGAAGAATTCCTCCAGATCTCTGAGAGCAATTCGGCTATCACAATGATATTCGACCAGAAGTTACTTGAGGAGATACACAAGAAATTCAATGATGATGATGTCTTAGATGAGCAATCGGATCTCGCGGCCATAATTGTCCACAGCCCGACCGAGATAGTGCGCACGCCTGGCGTTGTGCTTTCCATTTACACCAAGATCGCAGAAAATCATGTTAACGTAGAGGACACTGTTAGTTGTTTCACCGATACAATAGTTGTCATCAGAATGGATGAGGTGGCCAGAACCTTCTCGGCGTTAACCGACCTAATTTCCGATTGCAGACAAAAGTCAAAGAGAAAAATGAGAGGAGTAATTGCCAAATGACGGAATACGCGAACTCCGAGACCACCGGATTCTGCAAAGACCTGTTATCTCTTTCAGAGTTTTCACCTTCGGAATTCAAAGCAATTCTTAACCTTGCAGACACGTTCAAATCTGAAAGAGAATCAAGAAGATTCAATCATCAAATACCTGGAACAACTTTGGCACTTCTGTTTGAGAAACCCAGCACGAGAACGAGAGTTTCGTTCGAAGTGGCAATGTACGAGCTTGGTGGACACGCGGTCGTTCTAAACACGAAAGAAATGCAATCGTCGCGTGGAGAATCCCCAGAAGACACCGCAAGAGCACTTTCGGTATTCTGCCATGCAATAGCCGCAAGAGTGGAATCCCATTCTACTTTGGAGATCTACTCGAAAGCTGCGAGTGTTCCAGTCATCAATGCGCTTTCAGATCTGTACCACCCGTGCCAAACCGTGGCGGATATTCAGACAATTCGGCAGTTCAAGAAGAGGATCAAAGGAGTCCGAATAGCATGGGTGGGAGATGGAAATAATGTGTGCAACTCGCTTTTGCTCGGAGCAGCTATTTCTGGCGCGCACATGACAGTTGCATGTCCCGATGGATATTCGCCGTTGCCAGAGGCACTTGCCATCGCAAGACACCAATCGGAGTTTAGCGGATCTGAAATAGAAGTGATCGATTCCGCCAAAGAAGCTGTCAAAGGAGCCGATGTCGTCGTCACCGATACCATCGTGTCGATGGGGCAAGACGTAGAGAAGAAACAGAGAATTGAAGATTTTCTCCCAGAGTATCAAATCAATGAAGAACTAATGTCGCTTGCAAAACGTGATGCAATATTCATGCATTGTCTTCCTGCACACAGAGGTGAGGAGGTCGCTGCTTCTGTCATCGATGGACCCCAGTCAGTCGTTTGGCAAGAGGCAGAGAACAGATTGCATGGGCAAAAGGCGATACTCTATACTCTCTTGAAAAAATACGCGAAATCTCAGAAAGACAAGGTCTACATCGGAAATCAGATTTAGGTTACTCCGTGCAGAGCACGCCACACCCTCTCAGGAGACAATGGAATCTGATTCATCTGTACTCCTACCGCGTCTGAAACTGCATTTGTGATGGCGGGTGGCCCGATTATCGTGCCGCTCTCACCGATGCCCTTAGCTCCGAGTGAATTGATTGGAGTTGGTACGTTAGTCGAACCGAGCACGAGTTCAGGTGCAGATTCCGATGTCGGAAGTAAGTAATCCATGAATGTATCATTGAGTAGCTGTCCGTTTGAATCGTAAACAAGCTCCTCCATCAACGAAGCACCGATAGCCTGAACGATCGATCCATGTATTTGGCCCTCCACTATCATTGGGTTTACTTCGTTGCCGCAATCGTGGACACTGACGTATTTTAGAATCTTCACTTTACCTGTTTCGCGGTAGACTTCAACCTCTACTACATGGGCCGCGTAGGACGTGGCCAGACCGGCAGCTTGGAAGAAGACCGTTGCCTCAAGACCAGGTTCCAATTCGCTGGGGATGTCATGCGCCTTGTATGCAATTTCAGCTATCTTTGCAATACTGATCTGCTTCTCAGGCATCGATTTAGATGTCAAGACTCCATTTGCGAGATCCAGCGACTCGGGATCGGCGCTTAGG
Source organism: archaeon (assembly GCA_021792315.1). The sequence goes on along the minus strand of JAJYUX010000119.1, from coordinate 1,098 downwards.
GCGTACGCACCTATCTTGATTATTTTTTCCTTCAATTTCCTGCAGGCCAAAACAGCAGCGCTTCCAGCTACAGCTACTGACCGGCTACCAAACGATCCGTGCCCGTAAGGCGAGCTGTTTGTGTCACCGTGATACGAGTAGACATCCTTCATGTCCATGCCAAGTTCGTCGGAGCATAACTGGGTAAGCGTAGTGTTGAAACCTTGGCCATGTGGAAAAGCCCCAGTAGATACTGTGACCTTCCCATGCGGATCAACCCTTACCGTAGCGCTATCATAGCCTCCCATTTGCACGCCCAAAAGGGAAAATACAAAACCAGGGGCGAATCCTGTGGTTTCCGTGAATATCGATATGCCAACGCCTCGAAGTTTCCCTTGCGATCTTGCAATTTCTCTTTCCTTTGTCATCCTGTCATAATCTGCTAGATCAAGGGCCTTGCGCAGACAGGCAGAATAATTCCCAGAATCAAACATGCCTCCTGTCGCATTCATGTATGGCATCTCACTCGGCATGATGAGATTCTTGAACCGCACTTCTGACTGATCGATTCCAAGTTTTTCTGCACCCATGGACATTAATCTTTCAATAGTAAATGCAGCTTCTGGTTGACCATAACCTCGGTATGCACTCAGGCTCGGTTTGTTCGTGTAAACACCTTTTGCAAGCACAGAAAGGTTTGGAATTCTATAGGGTCCATTCATTGAAATGGCAGTGATGAAACCAGAACCAGCAGTGATGCTGTGCAAGTAGGCTCCGAAATCGCACACTATATTCACCCTTAGAGCGCTTAGTGTCCCATCCTCTAGAAAAGCAGCAGTCGCCTGAATTATCTGATCTCTGGCCTGCGTAGTCGCAACAAAACTCTCTTTGCGCGACTCGACCCATTTTACAGGCAGTCCAGACTTCAGCGCAAGCATTGACACAACAACCTCTTCGGCATAGATTTCTCCCTTCACTCCGAAGGCTCCTCCGACATCCGGCCCGATGACGCGGATTTTGCTTTCATCTTTTCTTAGGCAGGAGGCCAAATGTGTACGCAAGAAATGAGGCCATTTCGTAGACGAGTATACGGTGAGCTCACTGAAGAGAGCATTCGGC
>JAJYUX010000118.1 GCA_021792315.1 archaeon | reverse complement strand
ACCCCCAGAAATGAAAAATCCTCCTGATCCGGAAAAAGTGAAGTCATCAATCAGCGCTTTTCTCGTTCGGCGTCAGAATGATAAACCATGGCACGTGAACGACAGTTTCACTTTGCACTCTCCCAGCGTGTTTACGCATTTTATGGAAGAGGCGAAGGGTTGAGTGGCCGGTGCTGAACTGGCTGCGTTCATCGGGCGGCCTGAAATCTCGGATGGCAGCCGGCGAGAGAGGCAGGAGCGGAGAAGTCATGTAGATAAGAATGTTTTGTAAAAGGATATCACAGCGGGTCTGAAAATCATCCTATTATTGACCGCTCCCTGAGTTCTCTCAGTTGTTGCGGTCATGGATCCGGGCACCGTGCTATCTACATGTGCTCTTTGCACGATCTACAGCGTGGATGCCCATCAGCGACAAACCCTCTTGTCCCAAGAGGACGGACAGGAGTATGTCGAAGCTGAATCCATGACACAAACAGCTGCTGCAATTGGAAAAAGAAGAGGAGGCATATCATGTAGAAATGAAGAACAGAGTAGGAATTGATGCGCATAAGAAAAGCTGCACGACATGTATCTTTGCAAATGGAGCAGACGCGACTATTTCCTCTTGGAAACTGGATAAAATTAAAAGGGTGTTCTCGTTCATGCTTGTGTATGAGCCGACACTAATGCTAACCAAGAATCGTTCAGATTTTGTCTACACTCTTGAGGAAGACGAAAGGAGGTGCCTTGCGTCAATTGAGAAGGCGGAACGAAGGATGCGTGAGCGCCGACACTCGGTGAAAGCGGCGACGATTGTTTCAACTGTCAGCGGAAAAAGTGAAGGAGCGCTACTACAAATAGAGAATCATGATGGGGCGGCATTCGGAGCTTGAAAAATTCTGATTCTTATTCAGCATCAAGACTGTATGCACAAAACTTTCACATGAGCCGCCATTTCTTCCCACACTTCGTTTCGAGGAAAAGAATCTAGAATCTCCTTGAGACTCTTGTCACAATACTTGCATGTGCAAGTCGAATAAAAGTCAAACTCGTTGTGGATTTTTCCTGATACCCCTTCATAATTCTTCAAGGCGATCTCGTGATTGTCAATGAATACTAACTAAACTCATTGGTTCGCTTTTTTCCACCACGCAGCTTTTTGACCACTACACCTAATAGATCAATACATAAGGGAAAACAAGGCTATCAAGAATCCGATTGACTCAACTGATGAATCAGACACTGGTAATACGAGAGGAAACTGGCAGGTGTCAGTAAGGCGGCAAAACGACTGCCTCGTTGCGAATGGATATGCCATAGTTGGTGATGCCGCCTGGATGGCAAGACCGATTGATGCAGTTGGAATCAGTCCCGCGATTCACGCTGGTGTGATCTTAGGCAAGACGATTTCAGAGGCACTCGAAGCAAACGACTCAAGCGAGGAGAGTCTGTGGAGTTACAATGTTTCGTACATGAGGGAACGCGGCTACCAGATGGCCAGTTTTGAACTCCTTAGGAGATATTTGCAGATTCTTTCTGATGAAGAGATAAACTATGGAATGAGATATTTCATCTCAGAAGATGACATATCTTCTTTGACGAATAGGGAGGACCCATCATTCCATCGAACCAGAATGTCTTTGAGTCCAACAACTTGGATACGTGCATTGAAACAACCGAAGCTTGTCCGAAATCTGAGATACGTCGCAAATGAAAGCAAGAAACTTTCAGACATTATTTTGGACTTTCCGGAAAGTCCGACGGGCTTTGATGAATGGCGAAACAGACTGCACCGCGACCTTGCAGAAGCTTTTGATCGTTTTCCTATTGCTACTGCCGCGGCGGTTTAGGTTAGACCACACTGATGACCTCTTCTCAATCTCACTTACAGGGCGCGGAGAAGAAAGAGTAACTGTAGCCAGGTCGCGACTAGTCCAATTACTGCTCCTTCGGCAACCTCCATAAACGTATGCTCTTTCATTTTCAATCTTACGAGTCCCACAGGCAAAACGAGCAAGTAAAGCAACGCTGCATGGGCTCCGAATTGATATGTTAGGAAGCTCACGGGCCCCATGATACCACAAGCATGAATGCTCGCCTTCCTCCAGTAGCGAGTAACCAAAAGCATGATGACTGTGTTGATCGTATAGGCAATCATCAAACCGGACATGATACTCGGGGCTCTCGCAATGAAAAGCGCGATAGAACCAACAAAGTAACTGGCGATAGCTGCCACGAAGGGCTTGGTGCGCATACGACGGTTGGGAATATTCAGGTTGGTTCTCCCTGACCTAGCAAAATACACTATTGCCACAATAGGAAGCACAGATGCGAAGAGCAGAGAGATTGCAATTTGGACTATTTCACTATGAGATTCCGCCAACCCCAATGCGACAAAAGAGATAGCTGCTACAATCGGCGCGCTCACAGCATACGATAGGTAGCGAAGTTCCCTGCCGTCCTTGCTCAAAGCGGATTCTCTGGTCATTCCTGTCCACTTCCAGAGCGATAGGCTGTCTTAATTCTGTATGCTCCATCCAGTTTCATTATCATCCTTGCTACTGATTTCCCAGTTAGGTTTCTCCACTTGCTATTATCAGAGGCGATGAGGTCTCGAATCAAGGTAGAAGATAGACTGCCTTTTCTCTTGAAACTCAATACGTGTATCTTCTTGCCCTTTGTGAGGTTTATCATTTCGTGGTTCTCGGACAACAAGAGCACATCCGGCTTGCATTTCTTCACTAAATTATCGATTGCCCAAGATTTTGATTTGCCGTCATTAAGTGTCACGACCCTTACATCCTTAATTTTCTGCTCATTGAGGTAAGCTTCCAACATCAGCTTTCTTTCTCTGCCGCTAAAGGGATTCGTCTTCTCATTCTTGTGCTCTGAACTGCCTATGGCTGCTGTGAGATTGTACTTGTGGTTGAACTTCTTGATCACACCGAGGTGTCCCTTGTGGGGCGGATTGAATCTACCCCAATACACTGCAACGGAAATCTCTTCTTCACCTTTTATCAAAACCTAACTCGTAACTCCTCATCAACGACAAAATTCGTCAAGGTTCATCGAAATCCTAATTGTGAGATATTTTTGAATCGCTGTCATTCTTGATCCTGAGTATAAGGGGAAATTATTCATATAATGCATGCTCCGTTGAATAACTGAATGGATGTCCATTTACTGTGCTAGTCTTTGACTACCTTACGACTTCATTCGCATGAAGGCGTTGTACATCGACGCCTTCAGGAGGAGTTCGTTCATCATGTTTTCCCACTTCACGGATTTGACTGACTCACCGAAAGTTCTTTTGAGTGAGGAGAAAGCAGATTCCGCCATCCATCGCATTCCGTAACCGTGCTTTTTCTTCCACCTGTCGTAATTGGATAATTGCTCCAAAACTGAATTGTCTCTCGGAGTGCATTCTCCGCTCACTACAGAATTGCTCCTCACCTTGATTACGGGCTCTATCTTGAGGTCTGAAAGTGTCTGGAAGTTGTCCCTGGAATCGTACCCGCCATCGCCAATCAATTTCTTGATCTTTGCCCTGGAAGAAGCTTCTTCCACTAGAGGTTTCATCATCTTTCCATCGCCGGTGTCTTCCTGGGTCACCTTCATCGATACGATCTGCTTTGTTCTAGTATCCACGGCGACGTGTACCTTGATGAATCCCCTCCTCTCTTTGAGCCACTTCTCCTTTATCCATTCTCCTCTGTTGGTGACCTTGATTCCCGTCGAATCGACCGCTATTGTAATCTGTTCATTCAGATTCACTCTCGGATCCAGGTCGATCAGTATCTTTGTCACCCTCCACCATATCGTCGTGAAGTCTGGGACGTTTCCCTTTAGCTCCTTTACGTGCTTTGAGAACAATCTTACGAACCCTTCCAGTTGCCTGTACGGAAGTAGGTACGCGTGGATGGCTGCGAGCATATTCAGAAATGAGCCTGGATAGGCGAAGCGTGCTCCTTCCTTCCCCTTGTTCATCTTCTCCAGTTCGCTTCGCCATCCACCTAAAAAATCGGTATCGAAGAGTAATTCTCCTCTCCTCACTAGC
>JAJYUX010000117.1 GCA_021792315.1 archaeon | reverse complement strand
GCCTAGACCCGTCAAGAATAAACTTCCTCCAGAAATTCCTCTTGTGACTGGTCAAAGAGTAATCGATTCGTTCTTCCCCGTTGCAAAAGGAGGTACTGCAGCAGTACCGGGTCCATTCGGAAGCGGAAAGTGTGTGGATGGGAACACCCTAGTAATGCTGGGAAATGGCCGAATACTGCCAATAAGCAAAATTTACGAAGAGGGAAAACAAAAGGGTAAACGGGTTATTGCTGATAGTCCAGGCGAAGATGTTTACGATGTCACCATGCTTGAAAACCCGAGAACAATATCGTTGAATGAAGGAAAATTCACCATAACCAGTCCAAGAATCGTGTACAGAGGACAAACCAAGAGCTCCGTATACATAAAGACGAGAACTGGCAAGAGTGTAGAAGTTACTCCTGTTCATAAACTCTTAACCCTGCATGAAGGTCAATTAAGGGAAAGGGAAGCAAGAGAACTCAAGGAAGGGGATTACATTGCGGGCCCGAGACAAATAAAATTAAATCTGAAGGATCAAGAAATTGACGTGATAGAGACTCTGAAGAACTCCAAAATGTACATTGCTGATGACGATGTCAATTCTCGCCTCAAACTCTTGTTAAGAAGAGAAATAAAGGAAGGAATCGACCTCGTTCTGAGCACTAGAACGTTTAGAAAAGATTATAAGATTCCAATAAAACTTGCGCACGAAATTCTGTCCAGAAACGGAATGAAAATCTACCCAAGACAGATAGTCCCGTTTCACGGAAAGATGGTACGCTTTCCAAAAAGCGTTACACCTAAGTTCGCAGAATTTCTGGCATACGTAATTGCGGATGGAAATCTTAAGAAGGACTCTAATTCAATAAGATTCTACAACTCCAGTCAGCCGCTGCTCGATAGATACAGAAAATTGTCTGAAGATTTATTCGGTATAAAGCCCTATGTTTACCCTCACCCAAAGGGCCATTCATTCATAGCGCAGATAGACTCAAAGGCCCTGTTTGATTTCTTGACTTCGGTAGGAATACCTTATGTGAAGAAAGCTGGTTCTGCTGCAGTCCCGGAATGCGTGAAGATGTCAAGTGACTCGACCGTTGCTTCCTTTATAAGTGCTTACATCGCTTGCGATGGAAGCGTCGATGTCAAGAGTTCTAGGGTTGAAATCGTATCAAAAAGCAAACGATTGATAGAAGAGATGAGTTTCCTACTGATCCGATTGGGTGCGTTGTGTTCAATCTATCCTACAAGAAAGGACGGAACCACTAGGTTGGTGGTAAATTCTACGTATATGAGAACGCTTAGAAAAGTGGTGAAGATCTACAATCAAAAGGACGACAAACTTTCAAAGGCCATAAGAGATGAAATCCACTCACCCATAGATTCCATTCCGTTACCCCCAGAAGTGGAAGAGATGCTCAGGGAAAAGGGCACAATCAATAAGCTGATGGAAAGAGGGATCTACGCTCATTCCTACTTTGATAAGAAGAACAAGGTAGGGATTCTCATGCTGAACAAGCTGCTTGAAGAGCTCAAAGTTTTAAACGGCAGGAGAAAGGAGATCGATGCCATTCAAAGACTCTACAACTCTGTATTTCTTGATCAGATTGTGGGTCTGGAGACAAAAAATGAGACGAAGGAAGTATTTGATCTGGAGGTATCTGATGGCCACAATTTTGTTGGAGGTAGTGGCCCATTGCTCTTACACAACACCGTAATACAACATCAATTGGCAAAATGGTCTGACGCTGACCTGATAATCTATACGGCTTGTGGGGAGCGAGGAAACGAAGCCACGGAGGTCCTCACAGAGTTTCCCAATCTGACCGACCCCAAATCTGGAAAACCATTGATGGAAAGAACAATCCTCATTGCAAACACGTCCAACATGCCGGTTGCAGCGAGGGAAGCCAGCATATATACCGGGGTCACCATTGCAGAATACTTCAGAGACATGGGATATAATGTAGCCTTAATGGCTGATAGCACTTCGAGGTGGGCGGAAGCTCTCAGGGAAATATCTGGAAGGTTAGAAGAAATGCCAGGGGAAGAGGGATATCCCGCTTACCTGGGGAGAAGAATAGCAGAATTTTATGAGAGGGCTGGAAACGCCACCGTTCAATCGACAGATGGTCGAAACGGATCAATCACAATCATAGGTGCAGTTTCCCCGCCCGGTGGAGATACTTCTGAACCCGTATCCCAAAACACGCTAAGGGTTACGAGAGTCTTCTGGGCACTTGATGCATCTCTAGCACAAAGAAGACACTTCCCGTCCGTAAACTGGTTGTCCAGCTATTCGCTCTACTCTCAGGATCTGAGCAAATGGTTCGACAAGAACGTATCGGGAGATTGGTACTCTACATATCAAGAGAGCATGACTATCCTGGAGAAAGAGGCGGAACTGCAGGAGGTGGCACAGCTGGTAGGATATGACGCTCTTCCAGAGAACGAAAAAGAGGTAATGGACATTGCAAAGTCTCTCAGGGAAGATTTCCTTCAGCAGAGTTCCTTTGATGAAGTCGATACTTACTGCTCACTTAAGAAACAATACTTGATGCTCAAATCGATTCTCACAATGGATGAGGTTGAGAGATACGCTGTATCAAAGGGCGTGACCGTATCGGAACTTGATACGCTACCATTCAAGGAAAAGCTGTCAAGATTTAAGGAAGTGAGAGAGAGTGAAATCGAGGGATATTACGAAGATCTTATCAACGAGATGAAAACTGAAGTGAAGGGGAGGGCAGATAAGCAATGAGTGCAAATATAAGATACAAGACCGTTACACGAATAGCGGGTCCACTGCTGTTCGTTGAAAAAGTCGACAACGTGGGCTACAACGAAATGGTTGAGATCACTCTTGGCAATGGAGAGGTACGAGCCGGTCAGGTACTTGATACGAGAAAGGGTATTGCAGTAGTTCAGATATTTGGGCCAACCACTGGATTGGATACTAGGAATACGGCAGTTCGCTTTAGAGGCGACATCGCAAGGATCCCTGTCTCTGAGGAAATGATAGGAAGGGTGTTCAATGGACTAGGAGAACCGCTGGACGGAATGAGCTCGGTTACTTCGAACGAAAAGGTTGAAATTGTGGGAAATGCGATCAACCCATACTCAAGAGAAGAACCCTCCGAGTTCATTCAAACGGGTATTTCAACCATAGATGGAATGAACACTCTGGTAAGAGGGCAAAAATTGCCAATATTTTCAGGATCTGGCCTACCGCACAACAAGATCGCAGCACAGATTGCAAGGCAGGCAAAGGTGTTGAGTTCGTCAGAAGGTTTCTCAATCGTATTCGGCGCTATGGGGATTACTTCTGAAGAAGCCAACTTCTTCATTGACGAGTTCAGAAAGACGGGGGCGCTGATGAGATCAGTCCTCTTCATGAATCTGGCATCTAGTCCATCCATGGAAAGGATAATCCTTCCAAGGGTTGCACTCACAGCGGCGGAGTATCTTGCGTATGAAAGGGAGATGCACATTCTTGTCATACTCAGCGATTTTACAAATTACTGCGAAGCCTTGCGAGAGGTATCAGCGGCAAGAGAAGAAGTTCCTGGAAGGAGAGGGTATCCCGGGTATATGTATACAGATCTTTCCACAATCTACGAGAGGGCGGGAAAAATCAAGGGAAGAAACGGTTCAATTACTCAGCTTCCGATTCTTTCCATGCCATCAGACGATATAACTCACCCTATACCCGATCTTACGGGGTACATCACAGAGGGACAGGTTTTTGTCAGCAGAGAACTTCACAGAAAGGGTATCTACCCTCCGATAAACGTTCTGCCTTCGCTATCAAGATTGATGAACCAAGGAATTGGAAAGGGCAGAACTAGGGAAGATCATCGGGGTGTCGCAGACCAGCTCTATTCTGCATACGGTAGGGGCACCGATCTCAAGAGTCTCAGCGCAATTGTAGGGACAGAAGCACTTGGAAAAGAAGACAGACTCTACTTGAACTTCGCAAGTCTCTTTGAAGAGAAATTTGTCAACCAGGGGTTCAACGAAGACAGGACAATAGAGAAAACTTTGGATATAGGTTGGGACGTTCTTTCTACACTACCTGAAAGGGAAATGAAGAGAGT
>JAJYUX010000116.1:2434-4145 GCA_021792315.1 archaeon | reverse complement strand
GGCATATTTCTGAAAAAATACGAATCATTACTAGGATCAAAGTCTGCGAACCTGTTACAGGCGATCATTTTCTCTCTTAGTCACTCTGTTGCTGGGATGGGTTCAGAAGCGTACACTCCGTACACCGTTGTACTAGTCTTATTCACATTGGTTCTCGGACTAGCTTGGGGGTTTGTAATGCAAAGAACAAACAGTATCTGGGGATCAGTACTTTTCCACGCCGGGTCTGACATTTCGATCTTCCTAGGAATCTTTTCGAACTTGCCTTGACCTTTCAAAAGCTGTTTGCGCTCGAGACAACTACATGAGCAAAGCTTCACTCGAAAGATCCTTCCGTCATAGTCAGCGGCAAACGATTGCAGATAACAAATACGATGAGACTACAAGATGCAGAGAACTGTACTGAATATAGGCTTCAGCATAGGTCGGTATGTCTATCTGAATCTTCTTGTCTGAATTCTCGCAGTCAGCCTTCTGAATCTGAACGCACTAATGGTCCCAATGAGAAGGACGGGTGCAAGGCTCAGCTCTAATTCTGCTACTCCGGCAAAGGAAAGAGTTGGCGCACCATCCTGCGTCGAGGATTTCTTGCAGGAGGTTGAGACACCAACTATCGAATCTTTGCAACATGAAGGGTTTGAACTGTCCGGCTTTGAAGTGCAAGTGGTCGTACTCTCAGATGACACAGTTGTTGTCGATGTGTTTCCGCACGACGAGAGACCTGCTTCAGTATCCTTGCAACAAGGAGATTGCAGGTTGTCCTCCCGAGAAGCGCATGAACTGGTGGTCTCGGTAGATGTCGACTCTCCACTTGTGCTGGAATCTGTAGTAGTTCTGCAAGAAGTTCCGCTTACGGAATCATTGCAGCATGAAGCTTGAGAATTGTCAACTTGCGACGTGCATGTGCTAGTTATTTCGGTTGAAGTTGTGGTGGGCGGCACTGTGGAACTTGTTGTCGAGGTGGAGTAAGAGGTCGTGGTTGAGGTGGCCGCTGTCGAACTTGTACATGAGGATGAAACACCGCCTACCGGATCACTGCAGCATGATGACTGAAAACTATCGTCTTGCGAATCACATGTGGATGTACTTTCAGTTGAAGTCGTCGATGCGGTGGAACTCGAAGTGTTCGTCGTAGTTCGGGACGTTGTTGTAGGAGTGGTTGTTGTTCTCACTGTTGTTATTCTAGTAACAACGCTGATTGTGGAGGAGCTTGTAGTCGTAGACGCTACGGTCGAAGTAGTCTCAGTAGACGTAGTAGTACTTGAGATCGAGCTTGCAGAGGTAGTGGTAGATGTGTCAGTCTGCGAAGTAGAAACAGTGACTGAAGTCTCACTTGAAGTGACTGCGTGAGATTGCGAACGACTCGGAGTTGAGCTTGTGAATGTCTGCGTGATTGACATTGTTGAGCTAGTCAAAGAGATGTTTGGTGGCGCCGAAGGGAAAGCTCGCGAATAGTAGCTTGCGTACGGAATAACCACAATTGATACGACTATGATAATCGTAATGACGTTGCTGACCACTAGGAACGAGAAAAAAGCTGGTTTCATTCTGTATCATTATTACAGATAAGTTCTAGATACTTTCCTTTAAGCTCCTACTCTCTTCCCATGTTTCTGTAGCCAGCAGAGTCACAATTAGGACGTTGATTATCATTCCAGCCGCTGCCGCACCTGGGGCGAAAGTCGTCCCGAGTCCAGACACGACCGCCCCA
>JAJYUX010000116.1:0-2424 GCA_021792315.1 archaeon | reverse complement strand
ATTGAAACTGTAATACCCAGGTAGATGCCCTTGATCCACAGCCTGCTGGACCAGAGAAAGACTCCTGTCAATACGTACACTGCACCAAGCGAAATCAGGATGACGCTAGCGGCATCAACAAGTAGAGTTGAAACAGGCTGCCCGTTAGAAAGATTGATCAGAAGCGTACCCGCAACATCAGAAGGCGCCACGAGCCCAACCAAGCCGATAGGAAATGTAAATGCGGCAGTAACAAAACATACAAGTGCTGCAACTACTGTTGGCCCTCTGAAAAGAAGACTCTTCCTTTCTGCCTGTCTTTCTTTCTCTTCTGAAGATCTTCGCTCCTCGGATTGCATTTCGTTCGATTTCCTTGTCTGGCGCGACCAAGTATACGGGCCAGTAATTATGGATTGTTGCTCTACTAGTGAGAAAAAAGCGATATTTGGGACTCTATTTGGGGGAACTCGAACTTTCTGAGACAGAAAGACACTTGCAAAGCGGAATAGGGAAAATGGAACTCTGGCGTCAACGGATTTTCTCGGATCGCAATTTGGAACCCAGGAATGCATCTACAAGCAAGAGAAGATACTTCTGCTCCCGGAATGATCGAAAGTAGCATCCGCATATCACAATTGTTCTGAAAGCCAAGACAGCTGAATACTGATAATCTACAGTGATTTTCTATCGGAATCCGTTACAGATCCCTACTCTGGTTCCTAGCTGCACACGGGTTATCTTGTTTCACTAGACTATCGTTTGCATGAATGACGCGGCCGGAAAGATGACAAAGTTTAGATTTGTTGCCATACCCGTCGTGTTCATAATCGCAATTTCCGTCTTCGCTCCCTATCTTGCATTTTCGATTTTCCATGGCTCTTCTGCATTAGGCGCTGTTCAGAATCAGTCTAGTCAGCAGAAATATTGGTACGTGGGAGCCTCCTTCGGGAATGATGCATACTTGCAAAACAATGGAGTACGTGGTGACATTCAGGTAATACAGCAGGACACCAGTTCCTTCCTTGCTTTCTGGGTAAGCGAGACCATGAGCAACGGCCTTTGGGGCCAGGTGGGCTACTACACGTTTCACAACTCGCAACCCATCGCATTTTATCAGGTCTGGAACCTGACCACAAGATCGGAGGTCGCATCCGGTACATTATCTGTTTCCCAGGGCGTTCATCTCTTCTCAATGTCTCTGGTCAAGGGAACCACATTCGAATTTTCCTTGGATGGAAACGCTATTGGATACTATGACATGAAAACTAGTGTCTCCAGCTCTACCATCCACATCTACGCGCTTTCGGAAGAAGGCTACTCCAGCACTCCATTTTACTTCGAACCAGTTTCCTTCGCTGGCATCCAGGTTCTGAAAAGCGGCAATTGGATCGTGCTCGGCTCTGCACTTTCATATGGAAACGCTTGGGGAATGCTTGGATACGCACAAAATCAATCGATCAGGCAGGGGCAATTCATTGTCGGAGGAAACTACTCATCGCTTCCGGAGGGAACAGCCCTCTGGTAGCAAACCGATATCCGTGATGCCAGATTCGAATAGCTATATTGTCCTTCCATTTCAATGATTGGCTGAACGCTCTTCTTACTTCTCAGCTTGACGGCTAGACGAAATAGGTGGACTGCGGCACTTTTCTTTGACATGGATTCAACAAGAATCGGCCGTCGGCAGGATAGTTCGCTGATCCTACGTTGGGATTCGAGGCAAATCTTGGACTTCCCATTGTCTCGTATTGGCATAAGGGGCCGACAATTTCGTAGTCATGTTGAATTAAACGAGATCGGGCCACTTGCTGGCTATCTTTGACTTTAGTTCATTGCTCACTTCAACTACTCTTGGAAACTTGTCCTTCCACTCGAAAGGTCGACATGCGACAATTACCGCTCTTGAACTGGTATAGACTGATGCAGGTTTCTTGACCATCGGATCAAGCGAACCGGTGGTGGAGTTGTGGATGATGTCGATGCCAGAGGCAGGATCGCTTCTCGTTGAGATCGCCCAAATGACTTCCTGTAGATCGGAAGGATCAATATCGTCGTCCACAACTATGACGTATCTGCCGTAACCCGGCATGCATTGTGCAGCAACTATGCCAGCTTGTTTTGCATGACCCGGATACTGTTGTCGTATTGATACGACAGTCCAGAAGTAACTGCAACTTGCTTCGTGCTTCCAAACGCCTAACACTCCAGGAATTCCAGTCTTCTGGAGCTTGTCCTTGACGAGTGCAGATTCCACAACAGTCCTCCAATAGGAGTGATCAAATGGCGGCTTGCCGGGAAGAGATCCAAGAATTATCGGATCGTCCCTGTGATATAGTGCCTTCAAACGTACTGCGGGCCTAAGCGCTCTTTCGCCAGCGTAGTACCCGGTGAACTCTCCAAAGGGCCCTTCTTCAACTAGATCGTTCGGATAGATGAACCCCTCCG
>JAJYUX010000115.1 GCA_021792315.1 archaeon | reverse complement strand
AGCCATATTGTTGATTGGTTTTCTATTGTTGAGTGAGTAGAACACTGCAAGTCTTATTATTGAACTCGAAGGAGCAGGATAGATAGACACTAGGGTGGCGCTCTATCCTTCGGCAAGGCCCTTATTTCCTTCCTTGATGCCATGGAAATTCGATCGCTGACACTCTCATCCCTGCAACAAGCCGTTGCGTTTGATGATCTTGTGAACTGTCCTAACAGTCGCACAGCACATCGAACTGACACTCGACTCTCTTGGCTTCCCAAGAAAGATGCCTCTGCTTGAGCCGAAGTAAGTGTCCTATCCTCAAGTGTCTTTGAAATACCGTTCGGCATTCAATGCTTCGGTTCCATCTTCTTTGGACTGACATGTTCCATTCCTCCGTTCCAGTATGCCCTGATCCATCGCCAGAGAGTCCTTCGCGATACTCCAACCGTCTGGCATATCTCCTTCGCACTCTTGACTTGTTCCTCGTACAGTGGAACTGCTCTAATCCTGGACTCCACTGTTGATTTGACCATGACCTACTAATAAGCAGGTCTGGTTAAGTGTGACAGAGATTCTTGCACCCAAGAGATAGTAACCACTTGAAGCTGCTTGGGGGATTGCAAATAATTCTAAAAACCTAGGCAAAAAGAAGGCCCTTGAATCAAGAAATCAGCTTCTAGTGGTGCGCGTATTTGTGTGGGTCGCTGTCAAACTTTCTTTTGCATGTGGTGGAACAAAAATAGAACACTTGTCCCTCGTGTTCTGAGGTTAGCTTTGCTGTTTTCTCGTCAACGGTCATCGCGCAGATAGGATCTCTTGCCATAGAAATCATAACAAAGCAGATCCAGAGATATATTTCAAAATTATTCTTTACAAATGTAAAGATTTTTATGCCGGCCAATGATACGCCTTTGTGACAATTTTGCAGCTGGATCCAATAGACATTCTCATCCTGCATGAGTTGATGGAGGACGGAAGAGTGTCACTGAGGCAGGTGGCAGAGAAGACCTCACTTTCGACTCCGACAGTATCATCTCGGTTTGAGAGAATGATGCGGGCAGGACTGATCAAGAAATTTGCTCCGATTTTCAATCCTGAAGCCATAGCACCGAACCAAGGCATTTTTGCACTTATCACTCTCAGAGTTCCTTCGTCCAGAGTCGCAACGACTACGAAGAAACTCGTACGAATGAAGGAGGTCTGCGATCTTTACGCAACAACAGGAGAGAACAATCTCACTCTAAAGGTCAATTTCACCGACACGCAGGCTTTGAGAGGATTTCTTGAAGGAAAGGTGTTGAGAGCCTTGGGTGCCGAGGTCGTCACGAGTCAAGTTATTACTGGCACTCTCAAGGATGAACACCCGATCCCTTTCGCAGAGGGGTTCAAAATGAAATTACGTTGCGACTTTTGCAAGGGAGACATAACGAGCAACCGGCCATACAGCATCAAAGTAGCCTCGACGCGATACTATTTTTGTTGCAAGCTGTGCAGAAGATCGTATCTTGATAAGCATGGCGAAAGAATAAAGTCATTAAACGCAAGTTTGGGAAAAGTTTGAGTTTCTTACATTTGTAAGGGAGCTCATTTATGAGCGCCCAATCTGATCTTGTTATGATGATGAGGATACATGCCGACTGACCCCGTTTGTGGAATGTTTGTCGAAGATTCGCCAGAGACTCTGCATGCTAAAGTTAGAGGGACAACATACTATTTCTGCAGCGAGTCCTGCCTTCGAACTTTCACTGAACCAGAAGTGGAGCTTCGCTCCATAAGACGCGCGGTGATCCTGGGTGCAATCTTGGGAATCCCGATTCTGATTTTGTCGTATGCCCCTGTTTCGCCCTCAGCACTACCTATCGGATGGATTTTGCTTGCCCTTGCGACGCCAGTCCAATTCGTTGCCGGTTGGAGGTTCTACCAAGGCACGTGGAATGCCATCAAAATGCGTTCTTCTAACATGGATGTTCTTATCGCAGTCGGGACTTCTGCTGCTTATTTTTACAGCTTGATTTATGTTCTTTTGCCTAAGCAATTTCCATTTGGGGGCCTGTATTTTGACACCTCCGCTGTCATAATCGTGCTAATTCTATTTGGGAAGCTCTTGGAACACACGGTAAGGGGAAAAGCAACCGACGCAATCCGAAAGCTCGCGCAACTACAGCCCACCACAGCAACTCTAATCAACAAGCAGGATGGCACAGAACAAGCAATTCCAATAGAGCAAGTCGCGGTCGATGATATTCTTCTTGTAAGACCGGGCGAGAGAATACCTGCTGACGGGGTCGTGGTCGACGGGCACTCTTCTGTAGATGAAAAGCTTGTAACTGGAGAAAGCATCCCGATTGAAAAGGTAGCTGGCAATCAGGTAATTGGAGCCACAATCAATGGGACTGGTGTATTGAAAGTTAGGGCAACCAGGGTTGGAGCAGACACCACACTCTCCAAGATAGTGCAGGTCGTTCAGGAAGCCCAGAACACGAAAGGGCCGGTTGAGAGACTCGCAAACACCATCGCGACATACTTTGTACCAATCGTCATCCTGGTAGCCTTGGGAACTTTTGGTGGATGGACTCTACTTGCACACAAGCCAGTAAGCTTTGCATTCACCGCCGCTGTCGCCGTACTAATTATCGCGTGCCCTTGTGCGCTTGGGCTGGCTACTCCTGCTGCCATAGTGGTCGGAGCCGGCAAGGGGGCGGAAAATGGCATACTCATCAAGGGAGGCGAGTATCTTGAAAGGACACAGAAGATCAATACAATAGTATTTGATAAAACAGGAACTCTCACCAAGGGGGAGCCTTCCGTTACGGATATTGTGAACCTTTCCACTTCATCTTCCTCGCAGACAGCTTCCGACGCGGATTTGATATGGCTCGCTGCCATAGCAGAGAAGCAGTCAGAGCACCCCCTTGCTACAGCGATTTTGAAGCGCGCAAAACAGGAATTTGCTAAAAAACAGGTTCCTGATCCGGATTCCTTCGAATCACTAACGGGAAGAGGGATTCATGCTGCCTATTCAGGCAAGGACATTCTATTCGGGAACACTAGGATACTTGATGAATTCGATTTGAAATTGAACGAGGAAGCAGAAACAAGGTTAGGCGTCATTCGAAGAGAAGGCAAAACATCAATGATTTTGATAGTTGACAAGAAAGTTTTAGGCATTATTGCAGTCGCAGACACGATAAAGGATCATGCACTTGAATCCATAAGAGCGCTCCAGAAAATGAAACTCGAGGTCATCATGCTGACTGGAGATAACAAACAAACAGCCCAGGCAATTGCAAACCAGCTTGGGATTCAAAGATACTTTGCCGAAGTTCTTCCAACGGAGAAGTCTCAAGTCGTCAAGAAATTGCAGAATGAAGAGCACAGAAAAGTTGCGATGGTTGGCGACGGAATCAACGATGCGCCAGCTCTTGCTCAAGCTGACGTGGGCATCGCGATAGGGTCTGGTTCCGACATTGCAGTTGAAACTGGCGGGCTCATATTGATGAGGGATGATTTGAGAGATGTGGTCGCGGGAATCCAACTGTCTCGAAGTACAATGAGCAAGATAAAACAGAATCTGTTTTGGGCTTTCGTTTACAATGTTGGATTGATTCCCGTTGCAGCGGGGCTGTTATACATCCTGATTGGTGTTCTGCTCAACCCCATTCTTGCAGGCGTTGCCATGGCAATGTCTTCCGTTACTGTCGTAACAAACTCTCTGACGCTTAGAAGATTCAAACCTCGGTTGTGACGAAAAGACAAATTCGATGTCGTGCGGTCAGCATATGATGCCTGAACATTAATTTCGAAAAACGTGCCCCAGACATACGATGGGTTACT
Source organism: archaeon (assembly GCA_021792315.1). Next base: position 333 of record JAJYUX010000115.1, on the reverse strand, counting down.
GGGGTCCGTAGCTGAGACTGTTGCGTCATAGTAGCCTTCGACCGCAGTGCTGGAAACTGACAGTGTCATTACCGAACTTGCGTTATTATCAGCAGTGATCGACAAGTTTACTGGACTGAACTCTGCGCTAATTGCAGCTCCGCCCATTTTGCCAATCAGCAAGGATGATGTTGTTGTGTTGCTTGAAGTCGTTTCGCTAGAAGAATTATTTGATCCTCCCGGAGGAGGATAGATCAAGAGCTGCATCGTGGCATTTACGCCAACATTAGAAGTGTACACTTCTACAATCATAGAAACAGTTTGCCCCCTTGTCACATTCAACACATGGTTTGT
>JAJYUX010000114.1 GCA_021792315.1 archaeon | reverse complement strand
ACCAGTCAACCACTGTGTAGGGCCCAGTAATCGGAAGCTTAACCTGTTTGCCCGTATGACTCTTTACATACTCGAATTCGTCGAGATGAATTGGATGGACAAATTTTGGCAGCCCCACGACGGCACCTTTTGTGAAATATTTGAAGTCGAACGAATGTACAGAACCCAGAAGCTTGAAACCTTGAATGTTCCTCACTAGGTGCTCGTACATCTCCACGCGCCACTGTTCTCCCGAGTAGACGCGATCAAGACCCGTCTTGTCGAATAATGCTAGAACATAATCCACTGAAAAATTTCGAATAGCCTCTATTTCTGTGCTAGCGACTTTTTTGTTAGATTTGCTTCGCCTTTCTAGGATGCTAACCAGATCTTTGTAGTTAGGCACTGAAAGTAGTTTCCCCCACTTCGCCGCCTCCTTGATATCTGAAGCTAAAATCCGACTTTCATTTGAAACACCCTTCACCCTCCAACTGGGTTTTGCTATGCTTCCTATTTCTTGTGTTGGAAAAAGAATATCTGTCATCCTACCTCAGCTTCCTCCTGACAATTGTGGATGCTTTTCCAATTGCTCTAATCTTTTCATCAGCATATACACGTGGAAGATACTTCAGTTCACAGCTGGGTAGAATTACCAAGCCGTTCGGTTTCAGCGATTTGGTTGCTTCTATGCAGAATTTGGAAATCCAATCTGGAGATTCAACTAGTGAGTTTCTACCATCTACACAACCACATCCCAGGGATTTTTCTCCAAATTCGCATGCCTCTATGTCAGAAAGCGAGGTTTGTGTGAAATCTATTCCAATACAAGTGACGCCTTCTAGGCTTAGCAGATCCTTCAATATGCCGGAACAATCGCCAAATTGAGTGTGCAAATACATCTCCAAGGGCAATTTCGCTAGATGAAGAGAGAACGCATTTAGAAAGGCTTTGAAGTGTTCCTTGTTTGTCAGGGCAGACTCTCCATACCGATAGACCAGTGACGGCTCATTTATCTGAACAGATTGGAACCCAATACTGGGGAGAATTTGAATAATCTTGCTGAGCCCTTTCGCAAACTCTTCAATCAGTTCAAGAGTAGAAATTTTTTGGTTTAACGCGACTAGACTTGCGAGTGTGTACGGGCCAGGGAGTGAGATCTTTTTCTTCGCAAGTCTTGGATTTACCTTCTTCAACGACTCGAGCACTTCATAGCTTGCAAGAAAAGGCCGATTAGGTACCCCAATCGCATCAATGACTGATGGCTTTCGGTAGAACGAGTTTGTGTCGTACCATCTGTAGAGATCTGCTCCACTCTTGAGACCAATGAGAGATTCAGAAAACGGTCGAATGAAATCTTGCCACTTTATCTGCCCATCTGAAATTCTTGTGAGACCGGACTCGATTTGCAGCTTCACAAGGTTAGTTGCGTCCAGACGGAACGATCGATCTAATTCCGTCTTGGTAGATCTGCCTCGGTCGAAGGCTCGTGAAATTTTCACCGTAGCCTCGGATCTTGAATGAATACCTGTAATGGTAGTATCAACGTTAAACGTCATTTCGGGAAAAGCAACTTTTCACCCAAACGACTTTTCGTGCTATTAATGTTGAATTGACTCTGTTATTCCATTGGGAATTTTTCTCCATCTCCAGTATTATTCATAGGAAACAATTAAAAAACCACGAATAGAGAAATGCGCCCTATTCGGTCATTAGATTTGAATCTGGAAGTCACATTTTCCAATACGACGCCCGTAGCAAAGATGCCTGTAGAATTCGTAGAAAGGAAGGGAAAGGGTCATCCAGACACTCTTAGCGACCGGGCCGCTGAAGAGCTTTCGATTTCTCTTTGCGAATATTATCTTTCAAACTTTGGTCGAATATACCATCACAACGTAGACAAATGCGTCCTTGTAGGAGGACAGGCCGACGCGGTGTTTGGAGGAGGAAAGGTCAACGAACCGATTTACCTTCTACTGGTGGGACGTGCCGCAGCTGAGATCAACGGGAAGAAAGTCCCGATAGAGGAAATCGCGCAGGAAACAACAAAGAATTGGATGGGCAAGACCCTACATGCCCTAGACACTTCGAAGCACATCAAGATTGCGACCAAGATCAGACCTGGAAGCGTAGATCTCGTAAAGAATTTCGACTTGGAGGATGAGATTCCACTTGCAAATGACACGAGTTTTGGTGTATGGTACGGTCCTAACACAGAGACTGAAAACATAGTATCGGGTGTCGAGGCTGAGCTCAACGATACAGAGACTAAGAAGAGATATCCCTCGATCGGCGAAGACATCAAAGTCATGGGCGTCAGGAGAGGAAAGGGGATCAATCTTACGATTGCCTGTGCAATAGTGTCAAAACATGTACGTGATGAGAAAGAGTACAAGGAGGCCAGAGACGTCATACAGCAAATCGCTCAAAGAGTCGCAAAGAAGTACACGAAGATGCAAACAACAATCAAGGTCAACACGGCCGACAATTTTCAGAAGAATCTATACTACTTGACGGTGACTGGCACAAGCGCTGAGCACGGCGACGATGGCCAAGTGGGAAGGGGCAACAGGGCTAATGGACTGATTACGCCATTCAGACCGATGACGCTCGAAGCAACGGCTGGAAAGAATCCAATCAGCCACACAGGCAAGATCTACAACATCTGCGCTAGGAACATTGTCAATGGGGTGCTCAAGGAGTACCCCGATCTGCAACAGATTTCTTGCTACATCGTTTCAGAGATTGGTAAGCCAATTAACGAACCACAGGCGATTAACGTAGAGATTTCTAACAAAGAGTCAAAGAAACTGTCCAAAGATGTCGAATCAATAGTCGAAGAAAAAATGAAGGAACTCCCGGAACTGTGGAAACAAATTGTGAGAAGAGAGCATCCTTTATTCTAGGATTTGCTCTTCTCTTCCCCCGTAGCCAGACCTAACTGCTCTTGTCACTTTCTAGCTTTCGCGAGCAACTGGTCGACATTGTCCCAGTTGACAACATTCCAGAAAGCATCAACGTACGAGCCTCTGTCGTTCTTGTACTGTAGGTAGTATGCGTGTTCCCAGACATCACAAACTAGCAGTGGTACAGAACTCTGGGTGGCTTGAAGGTTGTGCTTTTCGGACTGCATGGTCAGTAATTGATCGCTCACTGGGTCGTAAATGAGTAAACCCCAGCCTGAGCCTTCGACTCCTTTTGCCGCAGCCGAAAACTGGGCCTTGAAGGCATCAAAAGAACCAAAGTCTTCGTTTATCATATCAGCTAGCTTGCCTCCTGGCTTTCCTCCCCCATTTTGCTTCATATTTGGCCAAAATACTGAGTGCAGAACGTGTCCTGCGAGATTGAAGCTGAGATCCCTTTCTACGGCTTTCAGATCCACTCCTTGCCATCCATTCTTTCGACCGGTTTCCAACTTGTCAAGAGCAGCGTTTGCGCCGTTGACGTAGGCAAGATGATGTTTGTCGTGATGAAGCGTCATGATCTCCTTAGAAATGTAAGGCTCAAGTGCGTCGTACGAATAGGGCAATTGAGGTAGAGAATATTTTTTTACCATGCGCCGAAACTCCGATACGTGATTTTTAAAACTTTCAGAGACTTTCGTTCAATGTGTTGAATGATCTAGAAGAAAATTAGCGGAGTGGGACAGAGACACTGCTCTGTCTCTGAAACTTCATTGAACTAGACTTTAACCAGTTTTCCATAGCGGCCGATGTTTAGTTGTACTTCTCCGCGAAAGGCTTTGGTGTATCCGTTTTCAATTCGGATCCTGTCTCCAACATCGACTTGGTTAATTTGATCTCCCCACAGAGAGAGCTTTATGGTTCCGGTATCATCCTTGATTGTAGCGTCTGCGACGTTAGATTGACCCCCTGCACGAAGGTTTACTGTACGAGTTTCTCCCTTCTCGATTACTTCGCCTTCAACATCGACTCGACTTTGTTCGCCTTTCAAATCAGCAATTTTCAATTCGTAGACACCGTTTGGCACGCAAAGGTCGATATTTAAACTGATTATTTCATTGTAGGATACAGTTTTAATACGAAAGCTCAAAGGTTTGAAAAGTCCGCGAGTTCGGGAATTCTGTCTTGACGATTAATGGGTTGATAGCTTTCGGCGCGGCTTCGTCTATCGCGTCTTTCCTTATCACTGTTCTAGGAACGCGATACCTGATATCGTATCTTCCAAGTA
>JAJYUX010000113.1 GCA_021792315.1 archaeon | reverse complement strand
TTTCTGTTGATGCATAACAACAAACCTTCGGACTCGGAGATTCGTTCTGCTATTGAAGGCAATCTTTGCATGTGCACTGGTTACAACAACATAATCAAAGCGATAAAGTCCCTAGCAACACAGAAAGGATTTGACTTGCAACACAGTGGTAAATGAAATGTCAACTAGACTGAAATCAATCTCTCGAAATCTGGGCAAATCTGTCCAGAGAGTAGAGGACGCAAGACTGACAAGTGGACATGGTAGATACGTTGATGATTTCAAAGATCCCAGTACACTTTACTGCGCGATACTACGTAGCCCGTACGCCCATGCTAGGATACTGAGCATCGATACGAGCAAGGCCGTTAATCATCCTAATGTCTTGGCAGTAATCACTGGCGACGATGTCCGCAAAGTATGCGACCCCGTTCCTCCTTACTTGGGGGCTCCCGTACTTCACTACTGTCTGGCCGTGGATAAGGTGAGATTTGTTGGTGAGCCTGTGGTAGCTATCGCTGCGACTGATAGGTACTCCGCGGAAGATGCTCTTGAGCTGATAGATGTGGAGTATGAGAAACTGCCCATAGTGCTTGATCCGGCCGAGGCGTTAAAACCGACTAGCCCTGTACTCTTCGAAGAACTGAGAACGAATGTCGTTTGGCATAAGACCTTTGAGTTCGGAAACGTGAATGAAGCTTTCAACAAAGCTGATGTGACATTATCGCATGAGCTTAGGCTTCACAGATACACTTCAACCCCACTTGAGACATTCGCGTGCACGGCACGATTCAGCAAGGCAACAGGAGATCTTGACATCTTGTCGAACACTCAGCAAGCTGGTATCATGTTCAAGTATCTTTGTCGTGGTCTTAGATTTCCAGGAAACAGAGTTCGAATCAGAGTCCCCGCAGACGTTGGAGGGGGATTTGGAATCAAATGCGGAGGCCTGCCCTATATTTGGATAACTAGCCTGCTCTCGATATCCACTGGCAAGCCAGTGAGCTGGTTTGAAACGAGGACCGAACATTTGCTTGCTCAGGGGCATTGCGCGGACTGCGTTTTTCAAATCGAGGCGGCGTCCACCAAGGAAGGCGAACTCATTGGGGTAAGGATCAAGGATATCGTCGGCGAAGGAGGATACTTGACATGGGCATCCATACACAATGTTGGCAAGTTGGCCGGGATAAATGGCAATTACAATATCAGAAATATTCAGTACGACGGTTACGCCGTTGCCACAAATAAGGCTCCTGCAGTTCCAAACAGAGGCATAGGCAAGAAAGGCATGAATTTCATAATAGAAAGAACGATGGATAAACTTGCGGACAAGCTTGGCATCACTCGCGTTGAGATAAGGAAGAAGAATCTGATTAAATCAGATCAGTTCCCATACGAAACGCCTAGTGGTCAGTTCTATGACAACAGCGACTATCAGCGACTTCTGCAGAGAGTCCTAGAGATTTCGAAGTACGATCTGTTCAAGAGCAAACTGCAAAAGGAAGCACGATCGAGAGGAAAGCGTCTTGGCATAGGAATCACTTGCGGGATAGAGCCGGGCACTGTCAACTTTTCCTATCATTCTACCGGCACAGAAAAGCCCTTGAGATCTGGCTCTGCGGAAGGCGCGAAGGTCAAGATCGAAAGCACTGGGACAGTGACAGTTATGGTTGGATCTGTTTCAAATGGACAAGGTCATGAGACTGCCATATCACAGATCGTCTCCGACGAACTGCAAATACCAATGTCCCAGATTAATGTCATTGGCGATTTCGACACCTTTGTCAACCCGTGGACCGTTTCCTCTGGTGTATACAGTAACAAATTCTCAGCGCTAGACCTCGGTGCAGTCATAACAGCAACAAGGAAACTCAAAGAAAAAATGATCGGGATAGCTGCGTATCAATTGAAAACCAGCCCAGAGCAAATCCTACTGGATGAGGGCAAATTTGTGAGCAGAACTTCTCCAGACAAGTTCGCAACGTTTCCTGATATCGCAGACACTGCATACAACAATCTGTTATTTCTTCCACCCGGAATGGAACCAGGCCTCGAAGCAGTTCATTACTACAGCTTTCCGGATGCCGACGTATCGAGTGCCAAAGGTAAGGTGCGCTCTTTCCTGACTTTTGCAAGCTCTGCACATGCGGCGATCGTAGAAGTCGACGTGGAGACTGGCAAGATTTCCGTTGAAGGATATTACATTGTGGATGATTCCGGAAATCTGATCAATCCAATGCTTGTAGAAGGGCAGGTTTATGGAAATGTTGCTGCAGAAGTGTCAGCTGCTTTGCTGGAAGAAATTGTATACGATGACGAAGGACAATTAATGTCATCGACCTTCGTAGATTACCTGAAACCAACAGCGAAAGAGGCATTGAACGTCCAAAGCGAGTTCATTTCTACACCCTCTCCATTCACCATTTTGGGAACCAAGTCGGTTGGAGATGGACCTGCCATTCCAGTGCTTGCAACTATAGCGAGTGCGGTGGAAGATGCCTTGTCAGAATTCAAAGTTAAAATCGACTCAATGCCTTTGCCTCCCGAGAAGGTCAGAAGAGCAATCTCACATGAAAATTGAGGTTCGCATTTCTACCCATAGAATCTCCCAATGCCAAAGTGAAGCAAACTCACAAGTCAATCGTGGTATTGAAATCGAAGTCCATTACTTCCGCCAATCCTAAAAGCGACGAGTTACTGGGCACTGGATTGCTACAGTGGTAAATGTGTCGAAGAATAGCGTCGAAGAGGAATCCTCTTCTGCGGAATCAAAACTTGCCATGTTGGGCTTGAGCGGACTTCAAGCCTCCACGTACGTTTGCCTCTTGCGGAGCGGTCCGTCGTCGGCAAATGAAATTGCAAAAAGGATTCATGTAAACAGGACAGATGTTTATCGGGTCATCAAAGTCTTAGCAAATCGCGGTCTTGTCAACACGATCATGCAGAACCCGAATCGTTACGAGGCGTCAAAGCCGAATATGGCAGTGAAGGTGCTGATTTCTGAGCTTGAAGATCGAGTGAAGCAGGCCAGAGAGCAAGTTCCAGATGTCGTCATGTTGCTCGATTCAATCAAGCCAGTTCAACAGCTTGTCGAAGTTAGGAAAGAAAGAAGTACAAATTTTAGACTGCTCACAGGGAAGGTAGTCATAACTGCTTGGCAAGGACTCTTGAAAAAAGCAAGCAGTGAAGTAATGCGTGTCTGGTCGTCAGAAGGGATCCGTACCAACTATTCCCATGGCTTCATCGACGATTTCAGGGAGTGTGTGAATCGAGGCGTTAGGATTAGAGGAATAGCCGAAATCAACAAGAATAATATATTCGAAAGCGAGGAATTTGCGTCGGTAATCGAACTAAGGCACCTCGACTTTCTGTCCGATGTTGTGAGATACGAAATAGTCGATCGCTCCGAGATAATAATCAGTGCAATGGAAGTGAAAGACACAGAAAAGAGGCTTGAGGGTCTACAAACCAACAACAAAGTCCTGGTGGCTGGCTTTGTGAATGAATTCGAAAGTGCATGGGAGAGGGCCGTCCCAGCGAAGATTAGAATCGAGGAAATAAGAAGAAAGTCAAAGATTAGGGAGCCTATTTAGGCGTCATTTGGAAAGCCTAACACTTATTTTCAACTACCTAGTTCTCTCCACTACGAATTGAAGAACCACGGTCTTGCTTTTCCTTTTCAACAGATTCTTCCCTCTCTGTAGTGCCCCTTGCACTTCGCCGGGTTTTTCAATGAGCTCGTAATGCCCACCGAACGCCTTGACCGTAGCACCAATGTTGAATCTTTCAAAAGTGGTGCCGGGAAACTTCATTCGTGCCACTGCCGCGCCATGAGGAAAGACATCCCTCACCGAACGCTCTGAAGCGAGCCACCCTCCGTTGTCGAAAATTACAACCATTACTGGCTCATGATATGCTAGATAGTAAAAGGACTCTGGAACTCCGAAGAAGAATGCACCATCCCCAACAGCGGCTATTGGAACTTTTCCCGTAGCCATCCTGAAGCCCACCGCGGCGCCGAGAGTCCAACCCAGATAGCCCGCTGAAAGATCTCCGAAATAAGATGCAAATTCCTCGAAATTGGCGTATTGAGGATTCAAGCAGTACTCGTTTAGGACAGGCATTCCGAGCCTTCCGATCTCGTAAGAAAGGTATCTTGGATGTATTTTGTTTCTCGATCTGGACCATC
>JAJYUX010000112.1 GCA_021792315.1 archaeon | reverse complement strand
GAGTCTTTCTTGAGGAAGATTGGCTACAAGCTCGGAGGTCGATGATCAAACAATACTTCGGCGGCCTGAAGAAGACGGCTACTCGGGCCGCTCTTTGAACGTGTAGTTCTTTATTGCAAGACTTAGCCCGATGCAACCTATAGAAAGAGCAATCCCGATCGCGAAGATCAAATCGAACGCGAATGCAGAAGGTAGCTGCCCAGCAACTACCTCGTGCCCTTTTACCGACACGATATACGGCGAAAGGAATGAAGACATAATGGTGGTCGCAACTACCGGCCCGAGCGCTCCTCCAAGATTTCGAAGCATAGTGTTCATCCCCAGTCCGACGGCTATGCTCTCCCTAGGAAGCGATACGGCCACCATGTTGACTATTGGAACAATAACTGAAACTAGGCCGAACAGAGCAACAAGCATGTCCAATGCAAGCGCGGTCGATGTTGCTCTGTTGAATATGAAAAGTACCTGTCCAATTCCCAGAACAGCTGAACCGAGCAAGAGTGCAGGCTTTGGTCCTGATCTTGAAATCATCCTTCCAATCGTCGGACCGCCGATCAGCATTCCGAGAGTTGAAGGTCCTATCGATAGTCCGGCCGCTATGATGTCGAGGTTGAGTCCAAAGCCTGTTGGAAGCTCCATGTAGTATACTGCAGCAAAGAATAGCATGAACATCATGGTTCCTGAGACAATCCCCACGAGATTTGCGACGAGGACGTTTCGTATCTTTAGTAGCCCGAGTTGTATTAGAGGTTCGGCCTTGCCATTTTCGAAAACGAAAAAGTACAGGGTTGCTAGTACGCCTGGAATTAGGAGGGCCATCTCCCTGAGAGAAAACCAGCCGAGTGTCGGGCCCTCTGTCACATAAAGGAGCAAAAGCGTCACACCAGCCATTATGAGGCCTGCGCCTGCATAGTCCACAGATTTTCGTGTACCAGATGGCTTGTCATTTCTCAGTATCTTGGCAGCCACCAAGAAGAGCAACACGCTGAGAACAGCGGCAGTGTGGAAGGCATACTGCCAGCCCAGATCTTGGACTACGTACGAGCCCACAATCAGTCCGGCCGCCGCACCTATAGCAAAGGTTCCGCTTATGATGCCTTGCGCGGTAGCAATCTTTTCTCTCGGATAGACGTCGGTCAGTATGGCAAGAGCTAGTGGAATGATTGCAAAACCAATTCCTTGGAGCGCCCTAGCAAAGAGCAAGAAGTAGATCGAGGGTGAAAAACCTGCAATTACCACTCCTGTTATGTAGAAAGTCAGAGAAAATAGGAACATCTTTTTCTTGCCATAGATATCTCCGAGCTTTCCGAATAGGAGCGAAACAGAGCTTCCAACTATCAGATATGCAGTGGTGATCCACGAGGCAATTGAAGCGGTAGTTGCCAAATCCTTCTGGATGGTTGGGATTCCAGGTATGACCATTGTCTCGACGTAGTTGACAAGAAGAGCCACACCTGTAAGTACCAAGAGTGTCCTTGTGGCATGCCTAGAGTCAACTTGTCTCAACTCCTGGATTTCTGCCCGTCCCTCGGTCATTTCGCTATCTTCTTCCACTTGCAGTTGCCCCGCTATGGTTTCTATGAAGTTCGGATGAAGTGGGCTCCTGTACGACTTACGTATTTCAACTGTTTGGATGGGGCAGGATGTCCCCAACTATTGTCATAGTCGTTATTGTCAAAGGATCTATTTTCGGGTCTTTTCCAATTCGCTCTTTGGCACATACGTCTTCAACTGCCTTCCACTGCGAGCGAATTTCATTTGCGCGGAAGGCTCTATCTCAATGTACTGTGGGTGCTTCAGGGCTTTCAGTATGACCTTCTTGCTCTGAGTTACTGTGTAGTACTTTGATTCAATTCCGGGGTTCATGTGATAGTTTGTCGAAAACTTGATCGGACTGAGCGGCTTGTTCTGCAATTTAGCCAACGATCCGTAAGGGTTCAGAGAAACATCAACAAGTATCGTTTCGAAACCGTCTAGCTGTGGGTAGAATGGAACTCGACGTTGATCAGAACGACCGCCTATGCCAAGGATATCAGATTCGATTGCGGGAGCAATCAGGCAGTGCCTGTCGGTCAATACGACACCTTCCGCATATAGCTGTGTGTAGTATCGGGCCTGATTTGACGTCTTGTCCTCGATAATGAGTAGTCTCAACACGTCGCCCTTCGATTCGACCAAAATAGCATCCGGTTGGCATCTGAGACCACCAAAAGTCGGAGAGCAAAATGTCGCAGTCATGTAAAATGGTGGATCCCTGTGGTTTATTGACTCGATGATTGTGGGAAGATCCTTTTCGACATTCCTCATCCTTTCTAGCGCTTCATGGGACTTGATCCCTTCCTCTAGTTCCTTGGTTGGAAGAAGCGACCTCTTGTACCTAATCTCATCCACCACTTGCCTCAATCTTTGCTGGCTTCTCCGTACTCCCCATAGTTGGCTGACCTTGAGACACTCGTCTCGCGCTCCGCATATTACGCAAGAGGTCATACGAAGTGGAATTGATCTGCGACGAGTCATTGTTTAGGTCGTTTCCTTCTAGCAAGCATTCTATTTGGAAAACGGATATGATAAGTTATCTCAGTTTATCGTGATTGAGTGTCGAATGAGTCTGCTTCGTGAATCAAAACACCATCATATACGGTTTGGAACACGTAAACTCGGTATTTGTGAGGAAGAGGCACCAATGTCATCAACAAAGGACTCCGGTTTCTTCCCACGAGAGACCACTCCATTTGAATGGAGAGATCACAGCTAGAATTGTCGAATCATTTGGATCTACTCATAATGGATGATTGATGCACACATGAGCTTCAAGCTGATGAATTGGATCGAGTTTTTTCAGGCGTTGTAACAATGTACGTTGAAAATGTCTAGTACAAATGTAAGTTAGAGCAATTCTAGCGTCACAAGAAAATAGCAATCCTAATGTGTATGTGAGCAGAAATGTTCTCAATAGGTGAGAGTCTGTCTGGGGACGGCTTTTAGGCAAAGAATGCGGTGATTGGATCTGGAGATTCTACTTCAACTGGGTCGCTCATTTTCGCTCTGAAGAAGGTGAAAGTCTTGATAGAAGTGAGAAGAGCCGATAAGCACGATTTTCCTGCAATTGTTGGAGTTTACCGAACAGTTTGGCCAGATCGCGGCTTAACTCTCGAGAGAATGTTGGAACTAGAAAGATCCTTTGAGTCGGCGGAATACTTCAGAACACATTTCGTTGCGGAGGAGCCAAATGGGGACATCGTGGGCCTGGGTTTGCTCACTCACAGCCTCACAGAGTTCGATCAGCACAATTTGAACATTGAGGTTGCAGTTCGGCCAGAGTGGCGACGCAGAGGCATAGGGTCCAGGATCTTTGGTGCTATAGAGGATGAATCTAGGTCGAAAGGGTTTAGGAGCCTATGGGCTGAAACAAGAAGTGACTCCGAATCTGGTGTGAGCTTCCTTTCCACAAGAGGGTTCCATCTGAAAAGAAGAAAGTGGCAATCATCGCTTGAACTGGACTCATTCGTTCAAGACAAGTATGCGGGACTAGTTGAGAAACTCCGTGACTCCGGCATAGGATTCTCAAGTGCGAGAGAAGAAAAGCGGTTGTCGGAGAATTGGGAAAGGAAGTTCTACGAACTGAACACCGTAACTGGATTCGATGTCCCGCGAACTATGGAATACACCCCTCCCACCTTTCAACAGGCTTTGATGTATGAGACTCGGAGTTCCAGTTTTGTCCCAGAGCTCTGTGTTATTGCGAAGAAGGATGGCGAATACATAGCTAGAACAGGTCTCCTGAAAGCTCAGGGAATTCCAAACGTATTGCTCACGACTTTTACTTGCACAAAGAGAGAGTACAGGAACATGGGAGTGGCAACTTCATTGAAATCAATTGCGCTAGGAAATGCGAAGGAAATGAGTTTCAAGAGTGTTTCGACTATCAATGATTCTTTGAACCTACCGATGCTTGCAGTGAACGAGACTCTTGGTTTCCATAAAGTTATGGTAATAATGAGATTTGATAAGAGTGCACAGGATAGCGTTTAGGCGAAGTGCTCTTTTCGCTCAGCACTGGCTAGGGTAAGTTGACTGTCCTTTCCAAATTCGCATCTCATTTCTCTTGAATGGTTCCAAATTGTCTCGGCGGTCGTTCCTTTCTTGAGTCTCGAATATGACTCTGGAGAACATGATCCCACTGTGTCGACATAGACTCCTGTAGCTTTGCA
>JAJYUX010000111.1 GCA_021792315.1 archaeon | reverse complement strand
GAGTGTCATAGATCAATCTACAATCTCTGGAGCCAAGTACTGGAATACGTTGATGCATTCTTAGTAGGTCTTACTGCCACTCCATCGAAGCAGACGCTCGGATTCTTCAACCAAAATCTGGTTATGGAATATGGTCAAGATAGAGCGATTGCTGATAGAGTGAATGTTGGTTACGAGGTTTACCGAATCAAGACAGCCATCACACAGAAAGGGAGCTCTGTTGAAGCAGGATGGTACGTGGACAAAAGAGACAAGATGACTAGGAAGAAGCGTCGCGAGCTCTTGGATGAGGAGCTTACCTACAAGCAAAATGAGCTTGATAGAAGCGTTGTTGCAATGGATCAGATTCGTACCGTGGTAAAAGAGTTCAAGGACAAGCTCTTCACGGAAATATTCCAAGGCAGAAAGGAGGTTCCGAAGACCCTAGTATTTGCAAAGGATGACTCTCATGCAGAGGATATTGTAAACGTCATTCGCGAAGAATTTGGCAAGGGTAATGATTTTTGCAAGAAGATAACCTACACGACCTTTAGAGCGAGCGGTGAAAAACCAGATGATCTGATAAAGAGTTTTTGCAATTCATACAACCCAAGGATCGCAGTTACAGTTGACATGGTTTCGACGGGCACAGATATTCGACCCTTGGAATGTTTGCTTTTCATGCGTGATGTAAAATCTCAGTTATTCTTTGAACAAATGAAAGGAAGAGGTTCACGGACAATATCTTCTGATGATCTCGAAGCTGTAACACCAGATGCTAAGCGAAAGACGCATTACATTATCGTCGATGCGGTCGGAGTCTGCGAGAGCGACAAGACCGAATCCAAGCCGCTGGAAAGAAAAAGAAGCGTTCCATTCGATAAGCTTCTTTTGAATATCGCACTTGGAAAAAGAGATGACGATTCGCTCTCTTCGCTTGCTGGTAGACTGGCTATTCTCTCGAATGAGATAATTGACAAGGACAGAGAGGAGATTAAGAAAGCCTCAAACGGCAAATCGCTTGGCGAACTAGTCAATTCCTTGCTGAATGCATTGGATCAAGATGCGAGTGTTGCGAAGGCAAAGGAGCTTTTCCAAACTGAGAATCCTACCGATGAGCAGCTTGAGGAAGCTCGACGTAAGCTAGTTGATCTATCGTGTTCTCCGTTCGACAAACCAGAGCTCCGAAACTTGCTGATCGAATTGCGTACGAAAAGCGAGCAGACACTTGATAATGTCAGCAAGGACATTGTGGAGTTTGCCGGATGGGACAAAAAAGCAAAAGAGAAGGCTCAGGAAGTGGTCAGTAATTTCCAAAAGTTCATTCAAGACAACAAAGACGAGCTCACTGCAATCCAGTTGATCTACAGTAAGCCATATGCAAAAAGACAGCTAACTTTTGAACAAATCAAGGAAATCGCTGAGAAGATAGAAAAACCACCTTACAATTTGACTCCTGAACTTCTTTGGAAAGCCTATGAACAGCTCCAGAAATCGAAAGTGAGAGAAGCTCCAGCTCAGAAATTGCTAACAAATATTATTTCACTAATCAAGTTTGCGGTAGGGGAGTATGAAATACTAGAGCCATTCAGCGAAACCGTGAACAAGAGATTCAAAGATTGGCTGGAGTCTCAAGAAAACGTAGGAAAGAAGTTTTCGGAGGAACAGCGAGAGTGGCTTGAGATGATAAGAGACCAAGTTGGGGCTTCCCTTGGTGTCTTGAGTGAGGACTTGCAATATCCGCCATTCTATGAGAAAGGAGGACAAGTGAAGTTCAATCGGCTCTTTGGTGACAGATCTGCCTCCTTACTTACCGAATTGAATGAGGTTCTGATAACCGAGTGACTAGGATTCTGGAAGACAATTCAAGTCCGAGGAGTTGGGCTTGGTGTTCAATTGGTGATATTGGTGAAGTTATCACGGGAACAACACCAAGCAAGAAAGTGTACAGATATTATGGAAACGACTTTCCTTTTTACAAACCGGCAGATCTAGATCGTGGATTTATTATTTCGAGTTCGGAAGATGGCCTTTCTAAAGAAGGGGCGAAAGTAGCTCGACTGTTGCCGGAAACAACCGTGTTAGTAACCTGCATAGGCAAAATTGGAAAAGTAAGTATAACTAGTGTTAAGGCGGCATCAAATCAACAGATCAATGCAATAGTTCCCATATCCGAAACAGTATCGTCGAAGTATCTCGGTTACGTTTTATTGTCGCCAGCCATTCAGAATGAGATGAGAATCAATGCTTCCGCCACAATACTACCAATATTGAATAAGTCAAAATTCGAAAAAATCAGAATTCCAATTTGCTCAATGAACGAACAGAAACGCATCATTTCCAAAATCGAAGAGATCTTCACAAGACTTGATGTTGGAATCGATTCGCTAAAGAAAGCAAAGATACAGCTCAAACGCTATCGTCAATCTGTCCTGAAAGCTGCTTTTGAGGGCAAGCTTACTGAAGAATGGAGAAAACATAATACAAATGAAATCGAATCAAATTCCATTCTTCTTGCCAATATTAGAAAACATGGAAAGTCATTAGATACGGATTCTAATCATATGGATAATGACATAGTTTTAGGAACAACTAGCTACCCAGCTCGATGGCCTTTGGCGAATTTACCAGAAATAGGAGAGCTAAAACGCGGAATGTCGAAACATCGTCCTAGAGACGACAAAATGCTGTACGGTGGGCCATATCCATTTATTCAAACAGGAGACATCCGCAATTCCAAAGGAATTATCAAGAATTTCACGCAAACTTATAGCGAATTGGGATTGAAACAGAGCAAACTTTGGCCTGAAGGTACGCTTTGCATAACTATAGCAGCTAATATTGCGGAGACTGCAATACTTGGCATTGAAGCGTGTTTTCCGGATAGTATAGTGGGTTTCGTTCCCAATCGCACAATTTGTAATGCAAAATTCATTCATTTTTTCATTCAGAGTATCAAGCGTAAATTGGAATCCTATGCACCCGCAACCGCTCAAAAGAACATCAATGTTGGTATTCTTAGTAGACTACCAGTTCCTATTCCGTGTTTGCTAGAACAGGAGCAAATAGTCGGGTTACTAGAAGATCAATTCTCTATCATCGACAATCTGGCAGTGACTATCGATCAAACACTTAATGGAGCGACAATTCTACGCCAAAGTGTGTTGACAGAGGCGTTTCGGGGCAAACTCATTTCGCAAGATCCAAACGACGAACCTGCTGGAAAACTTCTTGAAATGATCAGGGAAGAAAAATCCAAATTGGCAGAGCAGACGATATTGCAAGTTCAGCCTGGAAGTGGAGGAAAATAAGCACATGCAAAGCAAGATTACAGCGGAGACTGACGGCCGGATAATTAGTATGTCATCATCTGCTCTTGTTCAAAAGGTATGGAATTACTGCAATGTCCTAAGGGATGACGGCTTGAGTTATGGAGACTACGTTGAACAGCTAACCTACTTACTATTTCTGAAAATGGCTGACGAGCAATCCAGGCCTCCACTTAACAAACCTTCAACGATTCCAAAAAATCTCGATTGGCAGAGTCTTCTCTCAAAAGATGGGGATGAGCTGGAAGTTCACTATCGCCATATTCTTGAATCTCTCGGAAAGCAGAAAGGGATGCTCGGCGTCATTTTCAGAAAAGCACAAAATAAGATCCAAGATCCCGCAAAACTAAGACGACTTGTCGAACTAATCAACGAAGAGACATGGGTCGGTTTAGATATTGACGTAAAGGGAGAGATCTATGAGGGCCTTCTCCAAAAGAACGCCGAAGACGTCAAGGGTGGAGCAGGACAATACTTCACTCCTAGGCCGCTGATCAAGGGGATAGTCGAAGTAATTCAGCCAAAACCAAACACAACGATTTTCGATCCGGCATGCGGCACAGGCGGTTTCCTTCTAGCTGCTTACGATCACGTCGCAAAGAACTACACTTTAGACAAAGACAAGAAGAAGTTCTTGAAGTACAAAGCACTTGCAGGAAAAGACATTGTTGATGCAGTAGCCAGATTATGCGTTATGAACCTCTACCTTCACGGCATTGAAGCTGACGGAGACAATTGCCCTATTCAAGTAGGAGATAGTTTGATCGGAGATCCGGGAACTCGCTACGATACTATTTTGACCAATCCACCCTTCGGCAAGAAAAGTAGCATTACTATCTCGAATGGAACCAACGGAGATTCGGAAAAGGAGTCGCTCGTTTATGAGAGGTCAGACTTTTGGGCTACAACTTCAAACAAGCAACTCAATTTCCTGCAACATGTCAAAACCCTACTGAAGATAAACGGGAAAGCTGCAATTGTAGTCCCTGACAACGTGCTCTTTGAAGGAGGAGCGGGAGAAACTGTCAGGAGGAAATTACTTCAT
>JAJYUX010000021.1 GCA_021792315.1 archaeon | reverse complement strand
GCCACCAATTATGAGCATCCTCTTCGGAATTTCCGTCAGAGCAAGGGCTTCCGAGCTTGTAATGACTCTCTTTCCATCGGGAACGATGCCAGGAAGAGTCATCGGAGAAGATCCTGTTGCTATTATGGCATTTTCGAATTCTATCAGTATCGAACTTGTAGACGTAGCTACCTTAATTTGATCTTTCGAAACGAACTCCGCATCTCCAGAAATCGTTTGGACTCTGTTCAATTTACACAATTGCTGGATTCCTAACGCGAGTCTATCTACTACTCCCTGTTTCCACATCTGCAGACGTTGAAGATCGACATTCACTTCTGCATCGATTCCCATTTTGGTCGCATTTCTTGCCTTCTTCACGAATTTGGAAGCTGCGATCAGAGCCTTGCTTGGAACGCAACCTTCATGGACGCATACTCCTCCCAGTTTGTTCTTCTCAATCAGTACCACTTTTTTTCCAAGCTGTCCTAATCTAATTGCCGCAACATAACCTCCTGGTCCTGAACCAATAACGACCACCTCGGTCTTAGTCATTTGCGATGAAACAATGCTCATTGAAATCAGTACTCTTTGTTATCCAGCAACAATTCCTCTCATTCTGTAATAATTGTTGCTTTGGGCGGGCTTGACTTCGGAAAGTTTAGATTAGTTGGTAAATAAGCTACTTATCAGAATGCAACCTCCATGTGAGATAATGGTTAATGACTTTCTTCCGAACGTCAGGGGATTGGTCTCTCATGAATTGCACGACAAAGGTGAAAGTCAGAGGCGGATCGCTATGCTGCTTGGAATCACACAGGCGCGCGTGAGCTACTATCTGCGAAGGAGAAAATCATCATTTGTTTCCGAATTGACGACAAAATTCGGAATCACTCAAAATGACGTTGTGAACTATTCTAAGCTTCTTGCAGAGGATGCTTCGAGAAGTCAGACTGACGGAATCTTCACGCTCTATTCGATATGGAAGAATTTGCTGTTCACAGGTATGATTTGTGCTGTGCATAAAAAGGACTCTAATGTTTCGCACGAGTGTTCCGTTTGCATGGAAGTCTTCAAGCCTGCAAGAGATAGTTCTGAAGTATCAACGCAGCAGTCAGAAGATTTTCAGATTCTGAAGGAGATTTCAAGAACAATAACCATGATCGAGAGCTCGGTTTACTTTCCGGATATAATGCCAGAAGTCTCTGTCAATGTTGCGATGGCCAGAAGGAATCCAAAAACCACACGAGATGTTGCAGCTATTCCTGGTAGGATTAATAGAATTCATGGTCGAGCCAAAGCTCTGGTTTCCCCTGAATTTGGATCCTCGAATCACATGTCAAATGTCCTTCTACTTGTGAATTCGCGTCAATCGGAATTCAGATCAGTCATCAATATCAAGTATGATGATGTCGTGGGTAGAATACTAGACGATTTGCATCTAGCGAAGAGATTCACTAATGCATACAAAAATAATGGGAGCGACTCATCGAAAGTAGGTATGAGCGACGATGACGCTGTACTGTTACGACTCTCTCAGACTAGTCTCGAGTGCAAGGAAGGTCTTTCATTAGTAGCTATTGTCGATAGAGGTTCTGAGGGTGTAGAACCCATGACCTATCTAATTGGGAAGAGAGCGATGGAGGTCGGTCAGGTTGCACTGAAAATAGCAGAGGCTTATTCACTGCGAAACAGCTAGCCTAGCCTAGATCATTAGATGACATCCTTCATCATATCTCTTCTTTTGCTTGAGATCAGTGTAAACTACTCGAATTCTGCCTTTAGTTCTGGGGTCTATCACAGATGAGAGCGAACGGTGAGGTTCAACAATCAAATTGATAGATTTGGTCCCCAGAGTTTCCACCTTAACTGAGTTGCAACCGATATTTCCAAGCCAGATTGAATTGTTTTCAGGAAAGGAAACAACGAACCCAGTGAATTTGGCTCGCCGCCAATCCTCCAGCGGGAAATAGGGAATCGACATTGGGTCGATTCCAGATTTTTGGGCTAGTAGGTCATATTCACTGAAGACAGCGCGCGCTTGAGCTGACTTGATCCGCGTTTCCTGTGAATTTTTAGTCTTTCTTGACTCCGCAAAAAGCGCTTCAGAAATGGAATACTTTAGGAGCGAGTCTATCACAGTGATGACAGCGTGCTTATCATCTCGAAAACTTAGCGTGAGTTTCGATTGTTCGAAAAGTGCAATAGCTTTCCTCAAGGTCTCTAATCTCTCATCTGTGACTTGTGACCGCATGGCTTCTTCTAAGATTGCGCAACCCGACACATATCCTGCAAGGAATCCAAAATGCATAGTGGCCCTAAGAATCTCCGCGGCACGTGAGAATTCTGTCAACGATTTTTCAAATTCAGATTCTTTTCTTAGTTTTCTAGCCTCTTGGACACCAGCAAAGGCATCCATCAAAGTGGAATATTCGAACAGTGCTATTCCTATCTCGGAGTATGCTCCGCTACCAGAGTCAAAGAAAAGTTCTGCAGTTTGAGTGAATTTGGACTTTGACTCAACAAGTTTGCATTGCTCGTCGAGTATCAAGGCAGTTCGCCAAGCATCAAACGGTTCTAAATTCTGCAACGAGTCAGAAGTCTTCTCGGGGGCGCTTTGAATGTTTGCAAGCTCGCTGGGCAAACCAGATAAGTAAATACATGCCTTCTTCAATATCATCAAGGATATGCAATGTCATTTCTGCTATCAGCAGCAAGAAGGCCTTCCATTCAAGTGCAACTATTGTGGTGAGTATTTCTGCGCTGAGCACAGATTACCGGAGAACCATACATGTCCGCGTGTTGGCGGGCAGATGCAACCTGGACATTCAACGATAAGGCGTTTTCGAGCTCAGTCCAGAGAAGTACCTGGAGCGCCATTCGTTAGATCGAATCGCTCAAAATTCAGAATAAGATATTCAGGGCTATTCTCCAGAACCGAGAGTAGGCACATTCTCTTAGCCACGACGGTAATGGTACTGGTTGGCATATCTCTCATATACTCACTGGTTTTTGCTCGGCCAGAAATTCTGCTTATAGTAGTCCCTGGTTTTATCGTTGCGTTCTTGGGACATGAGCTCGCACACAAATTCATGGCTCAGCGTAACGGTCTTTGGGCTGAATTCAGAACAAGTACATACGGCCTCATGTTGACGGCGATAAGCTCAATCCTCCCGTTCAAGTTTCTCGCTCCAGGTCAGGTTACGATTCAGGGACAAGGGAGCAAGGAAGTGATGGGTGCCATTGGTCTCGTAGGTCCTGGTTTCAATCTGATCTTCGGGGCACTACTATTCTCCGCTGTTAAGTTTGTGAACTACACAATCGCCACAGCGATTTTGGGACTGGTTGTCTTCAACGGATGGCTCGCAATAATCAATTTGATACCGTTTGGTTCTTTTGCCGGGACAGCTGTTTACAATTGGGACAAAACAAGATGGGTAATAGCTCTTGTGGCGGCAGGGTTTCTCCTTGTACTCGGTTTCTATCCTAATCTTATTTAGGCGCTCTTGGCAAGAAAAGCTATTGCGTCATCAAGATCCTTGGATCGCAACCCGACTCCTGAAATGCCATCTCTCCGAAATAATTCTCTTCCAGATCGGAAAACGACCAGCGTTGGAACGAGTCTTATTTTATGAATATCCCAGAGCGATTCGTCAGGATCGTCTGAATCTACAAGATACAACTGTATCTGATCGGAAGCTTTGAAACTTTCTACTGTCTTAAGGAATCTATCGCAGTAACCACACCATCTAGCCGCAAACAGAACAATTCTCGTTCCGTCAGATTGTGAAATCTCTTCGGATTCTTTCTTGCCAAGCCAATCTGATACCATCAAGTTAACATGGATCGCTCCTACTCGAGTGATTTGATCAAAGAACAGGCGCGACGAATAAATTTATAGCTATGAAATGCACTTCAAATCTAACTGAGGATACGATCTAATTTGTCAGATACCCATACCAACAGTTCGTATACATCCTCACTCGGCAGTGCTCACCGGTTCTGGACTATCAAACACGTTGCAACAAATTCGATATTTCTGATCCTCGCAGGAATCGCTGCTTATCTCCAGTATTACCTTTATCCACTCGTAATGAGCAGACCCATAGGTTCAACTTCGTTCTTAAGTTTCGGAGAAACTGACATTTCGCTGAAAGTTTCATTTCTTACATTTCAGTACACAGCAACGAGATGCTTGGGCACAGACTGTGTCCGACTAGAAGGGATTAACTCTTTTGATTTCTTTCAACTTATTATGATTATCCTTGTGATACTGAATCTTCTGCACTTTTTCAGTCTAAGAAAGGCCAATCTGTCTTAACTCGAAGCAAGTTATCTTGGTTGCAATTCTTCAAGAACTTGATATAGTTGAGACCTGTGGATATTGTCGACTTGTCTGACACATCTGACGACGGCGTTTCGAGAAAGCACCTCTCTTCCAGATGTGATATCAAGGGCAGGGTGTACACAATCGATCTGCTGATTTTTGTAAATGGGTGTTTTGCGAATATCTCTGAAGATCAGAGTGGAAAGATGGGAGCTATATCAGTCTCAATCAAGACGGGTGAGAGGGCTACCTCAACTTCTCTTATTCCCGAAAGCAAGGGAAACATTTTTGCAAGAATGGTGGGGGAATTGCTGGCCGACAAATTACGCGGGATTGCAATCATTTCACTATACCTTCGCGAAGAACTTGATGCCGAATCTATGAAAACACTGATAAACGAAATGAGGAAACTTCTGAATAAGGATTGATTGAATAGTCTTGAAGGAGTTTCTAAGCTCCCTCCAAGCTAAAGGGTCATTAGCTGTTGTAAAACAGAAGATCTCTCCTAATTTGGAAGTTTCTGCTGTTCTTAATTCGCTTCAAGGTGAAGCTGTGCTTTTCGAGAATGTTGATGGGTCAAGTTTGCGCTTAGCGGGTAATCTGTACTGCAAACGCGAGAATCTCGAGCTTGGATTGAATATCAAGACGGGCACCCTGATGCAGCGAATACAAGAATCTGTGAGACACCCTGCTGCGACCAAAGGACAATTGTCGGATTTCAAAAAAGCTGATTGGAGCTTTGTTGGTGACGCAGACCTTACGAAACTGCCAGTGTTAATGCATTTTCCCAAAGAAGCTGGCTATTACCTGACTGCAGGAATCGTGGTTGCCAGATTTCCTAACACGGAAACTGAAAATCTCTCTTTTCACCGAATGCTGATGCTTTCCAAGAACAAGGTTGCTGCTAGACTAGTCCCACGTCATTTGAACCAAATAGCGAAAGACGCTCAGAAGAAGAAAATTCCAGTCAGCGTTGTTATTGGCCCTCCGCCCTCGGTATTCCTCGCTTCATCACTGCAAATTGAATATGGATCCAGTGAATACAATATAGCCAACGCTCTTGCAGAAGGTTCGTTGAAACTGTCAAGGTCGGAACAATCTGATATAGCTGTGCCTGTGGATTCCGAGGTAGTTCTGGAAGGTTACATAGACTTTGAAGAATTGGTTGACGAGGGTCCGTTTGTAGATCTCACGGGCACCTATGACGAGGTAAGAAAGCAGCCGGTGATCACGCTTCAGAGGATGCGGTACAGAACTGACTCTGTATATCAGACAGTCCTAGCTAGCACGCTGGAGCACTCACTTTTCATGGGTCTACCACAGGAACTGAGGATAATAGAAGCTTTGGCGAAATCAATACCTGGAGTTCACGGTATCAACTTGACCCCTTCAAGTGGTGGCTATTTCCATTGCATAATCAGTATCGACAAGGGAAACGACGGTGATGGGAAGACTGCCATACTGAACTGTTTTGCTGCGTCTCACCCGTTGAAATTGGTAGTTGCTGTCGATCGTGATGTCAACCCATTTGATTTGAAACAGGTTGAGTGGGCACTGACAACCAGATTCCAAGCCGACACTGGTGTTGTTTTATTGAAGGGAGCTAGAGGTTCGAGTCTAGATCCTTCAAGTGGAAAAAGTGCTGTTACGAGTAAATTAGGGCTTGACGCAACTCTCCCGGTAAAGAAAGATCGGAATCCTTTCGAAAGAGCTACTATCAAGAATACTCAGAACGTAGATGAAATTCTCAGGCAAATCGGCTTTTCAAATAGAGTCTGAGAATCACTCCAAAGGAAGGCCATAAATGTACCTTACAAATTCGGAAGAAAGAGCTCTCTCTGGAGAACGTGG
This sequence comes from archaeon, assembly GCA_021792315.1. The sequence goes on along the minus strand of JAJYUX010000021.1, from coordinate 14,850 downwards.
AGAGGCTCTGGAAATGGCATACCGCGTGCTTCTCGCAATCGGAAAACTGGGAAATGCTGAGAAACTAATTCCCATAGAATGGGCCCACGTCTCGGGGGTTTCGTACCTCACAATCGGCGAATATGGTCTCGATTTCCTCAAGAAGATCAGCGGTTCAAGGAATACAAAATTCAGAGTCTTCACCACTGTCAATCCCTGTGGTATGGACATTGAAAACTGGGAGTCTCTCGAAATTCCGAAGGATTACGCAGAAAAGCAACTTGATATTGTCTCTTGTTACAAGAGACTGGGGATCGCAAATTCGTTCACTTGCGTACCTTTCGAATCATACAAGGTTCCTCACCGAGGTACGAGTGTTGCTTGGGCGGAGTCCTCTGCTGCGGTGTTTGCAAATTCAATCTTAGACCTTCGAACTAACCGTGAGAGCGCCGTAAGTGCCCTGGCCTGCGCTCTGACCGGTAAGACTGTCTATTCAGATCTCCAAATCCCATCAAACAGAAAGCCCTCGAAGAACATTAGAGTGAATGCGAAGAAACATGGGAACTTTTCTGGATCGCTCAATTTTGGCATCTTGGGTTTTTTTGCAGGAAAGCAGATTCCTGGAGTCATTGGGTTCCAAGGTTTGAAAGGAAAGATATCAATGGCTGAGGCCAAATCTCTCTCCGCCGCGATCGGAACCTTGGGCAGCTCTGGTATGTTTGTCTTAAACTCGATGGAAAAAGTGGAAACCATTGAATTTACTGACAAGGAATACGAGGATACCATATCAGATCTATCTCAGACTGAAGACGGTGAGGCCGTCGTATTTGGTTGTCCGCAAATGACTCTTGAGGAACTGAAAGATCTGAGCGCCGCATTGGTGGGTAAACACTTCAGGAAAAGATGCATAGTATTCTGTTCTTCCTTAATGTATGAGAAGGCTATGAAAAGAGGCTACGTTGACACTCTCAAATCCGCGGGTGCCACTTTTGTCCGGGATGCCTGCGCCGATTTCACACCTCTGATTTCTTCACTCAAAGTGGGTTCCGTAGTCACTGATTCAGCAAAGGGGGCACACTACATGAGAAAGGTGCACGGAGTTGACATATCTCTGAAAGATACCCATACTATAGTCAAGGAGAACACGATATGAAACAATTGAAGCTCCGTTGTATCGTCGAAGGATCAGTCAGGGGAGATGTGCTGTTCTCCTCCCAACCAATAGCCTTCTTACAAGGAGTAGATCCTGAGAATGGCTTTGTGTCTGACAAAAAACATGAGATATATGGAAAACACTTCAGCGGCAAAGTGTTAGTATTTCCTAACTCAGTGGGAAGTTCAGTAGGGGCTTACGTTATCTACCGCTTGAAGAGAAACGGGATTGCTCCTAGAGCAATGGTTAATCAGAATGCAGATATCATCACAGCATCCGGATGCGCCCTATCTGGAATCCCGCTTTATGATGTTGTCGAAGGGAATATCTCAGAACTTAAGGATGCAAAGAGGGTCACTTTCAAGAAGAATCAATCAATTCTCCACTACCATTGAGTGAGGACTAAGAGTGAATTCTATTCAGCGACTCTTCGTCTTTGGAATCGGGCTTCTGTTGATGCCGCTGGTATTCGCGATAACATTAGGGTATCCTTGCAATGGAGGTTCAACAGACTGCGCGAGCTCAGAGTATGCAAGAATGATGAACACGTTCTTTCCTTATCCAATGATTGCCGGAGGATTGTTAATCGGATACGGAATGAAGAAAATCGCGGATTCTAGTGAAGAAGCTGACGCCGGACAGCAGTTTGACGAGAACAAGAAAGCTTCATAATTCTCGCACTGTACGGTAAACGAAACGCTTGCCCCGCAAGAAGTTTAACAGGGAAGAGGCAGACAAGATCTGGAGCGATTACTCAAAGAACCTAGTCAACACGATCACCGAAACGGAGAAGGAAGGTGTTGAAAAAGGGTACTCATCTTACGAAATTGAAAGACTTTGGAAGGATAAAGTGAGGAGAAAAGACAAGAACGGGCCAGACTAGCGAGATGTTCCACAACACGGTTACTTCAGTCGAGAATATCAATATGGTTATGTACTCTTTGTCCTGAATTGCCTAAAATTGGTTTTGAGAAATGTCTCAATTTGTTGATGGTTCTGCCGAAGATTCGGCTAGGTCAATTCGCTGGAATCTGAATGACGTATTGCCGGGCAATTCGGGAAAGTTGTTTCAAACAACTGTCTTGGACCAGCTGGAAAGCATGCTAGTCGAATTCGAGAGGAACAGAAACTCTCTTACTGATTCCATCTCCGGCGATGTGTTTAGGAACATGTTGGAGCGATACGAAAAAATCTCGCGTCTGAATTCGAGACTGGGAAGTTATTCCTACATGTACTTTTCCGAAGACACAAAGTCTCAAGAAGCCAAGGGGTTCAAGGCAAGAGCTGAAGAAATCAACGCTGACAGCGCGAACAGAACCTTGTTCTTCGAGCTCTGGTGGAAATCCCTGCCTACTAAGAAATCGGATGAGCTGATTCCTGCTTCTGGGAAATACTCTTACTTTCTTCGAAGACTGATTCAGACTAAACCATACACTCTCTCAGAATCAGTTGAGCAGGCGATAAATCTCAAAGATATTACTGGAAGAAAGGCTCTACTACAAATCTATCATCAGATAAGAGATTCGTTCACCTATGATGTTGTGCTAAAGACTGGCACAAGGACACTAATGGAAGAAAAAGTGCGAGACCTCTTCCACAGTGAGCGTAGGGACGAAAGAAGGGCAGCCTACCGGGGAATGCTCTCGAAATTCGAACAGAATCGGGATGTGTTGGGAGAGATTTACAAGATGATCGTGAGGGATTGGAGGAATGAAGGGATCAAATTGCGCGGGTACTCCAGTCCGATTTCAATCAGGAACATAGGGAACGACGTCCCCGACGAAGCAGTTGTTGGACTGCTCAAAGTTTGCAAGACAAACGCATCGTTATTTCAGCGATTCTTCAGACTGAAAGCGAAGATGCTTAGACTGTCTGACTTCTCCAGAACCGATGTCTATGCTCCGATCAGACTGGAATCGGAAAAGAAATATCATTGGCAAGAGGGCGTGAAACTCGTCCTTGAAACGTTCAACTCCTTCGATCAGAAATTCGCTAGCATGGCTTCGAATCTTATCTACCAATCGCACGTAGATGCTGAACCACGTGAAGGCAAACTCGGCGGGGCATACTGCATGAGCATCACCCCGGGGATAACTCCATACGTTCTCCTAAGCTATACAGGAACACCGAGAAGCGTTGCTACACTAGCTCATGAATTAGGGCATGCGATACACGATCAGCTTTCTGCCAAGAGAAATAACCATCTTACTTTCGAGGCACCTCTGCCTCTTGCTGAAACCGCGTCAGTGTTCGGGGAACAGCTCCTCACTGATAGGATGCTCTTGGAGGCAGATGAGACAACTCGAAAGAGTCTTCTTGTAGATATGATGAATGACAGTTATGCAACGATCATCCGCCAAGCGTTTTTTGTCATGTTTGAATTAGAAGCTCATGAGTCAATTGCGAACGGAGCGAACACTGACGGACTCGAGAACAAGTACCTTGAAAACCTCAGAAGTCAGTTCGGCGATTCGATGGAGATCCCAGGGGAGTTTGGGTACGAGTGGCTCTCTATTCCACACATTTACCAAACTCCATTCTATTGCTACGCGTACGCTTGGGGCAATCTGCTCGTTCTTTCACTCTACAGACAATTCAAGAAGGAAGGAGCTAAGTCCTTTGTTCCAAGATACATGAACCTTCTCGCGTATGGAGGTTCAGAATCTCCAGAAAGAATATTGAGCGAGAGTGGATTCGATATTCGATCCGAAAAGTTTTGGCAGAGCGGCTTCGATGAATTGTCTAGCACGGTTTCGGAATTGGAACGTTTGATGTAGATCCGTGATACAAGACTAATGGCAAAAGTCGAAGCGACAGTATTCGAAGATCTCCTACCTAGTGTTGATAGAGACTGGCTCGCTTCGACCTTACAAAGTCTTGAGGAGGTTTCGCTCAGCTGCATGGCGAGAACAGTTCCAGAGAGTTCTGTTGTAGCATATTCTGCAGGAATAGACAGCGGGATAATGGCGGAACTTCAGAGAAGAATGAAGGATGAAGCTACTTTGCTAACAATTGGAAGGTCTGAATCCCCCGATGCTAAAGCAGCCCGTGATGACCGTCTTTCAAACACCCCTGGTTATCGATGTGTAACAGAGCATATCGGTGTTCAAGATGTCGAGAATGCAGCACTCAAAGTGTCAAAACTAGTTGCTGTCTCGAGCTTATCGCACTTCGAGGATTGCGTTTCATTCTGGCTAATAGCACGCGCGGCTAGCGGGATTGGAGACGCAAAATGTATTCTGTCAGCTAATGGGCCGGATGAACTCTATTGCGGTTATGACAGGTTCAGAAGAATTGTCGATGAATTTGGTTACCGAGCTGTTGAACTTGAAATTAAGAAATCACTTGAATCCGCATACAAGCTAAAAAACCAAGTAGCAACAGTTGTCTCGGAATTCGGTTTTGAGACACGTGAACCTTTCTTGCATGACGAGTTTAGAGACTTTGCACTAAAGATACGTCCCGAGTTCAAGATTCTGAAAGGGAATGATCGGATTCGGAAGAGAATCTGGCGTGCTTTTGGCAGATCGCTTGGGCTCTCAGAAGTAACAGTTGGAAGGCAGAAGAAAGCAATGCAGTACGGAATGGGAATCCATCAGGTAGTACTATCTATGGTGAAGAAAGACAAAATAGAGATAATGTCGGATGTAAACTGAACGAATTGAAATACATAGGTAATGTTCTGTTTCCTGAAAAATCGTGTAGAGAGTGAGTAAAACTGAATCTTGTCGAGTGTGTCCCCAACATTTCTGAAGGAAGACGAACCGATATAATTGAGAGGTTGTGCGATGCCACTCGAGTTCGGGGAGCTGAGTTGCTTGATTGTCAATCAGACTACGATCACAATAGATCTGTTCTCACGATAGCTGGCACACCAAAGGGCATAGTTGAATCTGCTCTCTCTGTTAGCGCAAAGGCCGTTGAACTCATTGATATGAGAAATCATAAAGGAGTTCATCCGAGAATCGGCGCGGTAGACGTTGTGCCCTTCGTGCCGCTTGATGGTGCAAATATAGAAGACTGCATTAAGATATCAAATGAATTTGCGAATAATTTTGCCGAGAGATTCTCGATTCCTGTTTATCTTTACGGCGAAGCTGCTAGAACTCCAGAGAGAAGAAATCTGCCGAACATAAGGAACGGGCAATTCGAGGCACTTCGGAAACTCATAGGATCAGACGAGGTGAGGAAGCCAGATTTCGGACCGAACAAGATTCACCCCACCGCAGGAGCGACGGCTGTGGGAGCACGGCGGATACTGATAGCTTATAACGTAAATCTCGGGACAAATCAGATAGAAGTCGCTAGAAGAATCGCTAGGGGAATAAGAGAGACTGCTGGTGGATTACCGGCCGTCCAAGCACTCGGGTTGAAGCTAGAAAGTCGCGGAATCGTACAGGTTTCCACTAATCTCACTGACTATCGAAGGACGTCGCTTGTTGATGTCTACGAGTCGATTGTTAAGAAGGCCATATCCCTGGACGTCGATGTACTTGATAGTGAGATTGTGGGTATGGTTCCCAGAGATGCGTTGCCCGATTCTGGACTAGAGGAACTCATGCTGAAGGATTTCTCTCCGAGAAAGATAATCGAGAATCGAGTGGCTCGTCTGAAGTATCTCGGCAACTGAGTTATACTTAAGATGCCTTTCGGAATGAAAACTGAAGTCATCTGAATCGCGAGTTGTTCCTTTGTTGAATGGTGAGTTGATTGGCGTTTTCGGCTCAAACGCCGCCCTAAAGACCGATTTTCTTTCCTCGATTGGAAAGAAGAGTGAGACCGAAGGGATAATCGTATTCCAGCGCAATGAAGCTGGAAAGAAATTCTCATTCCTGGATGATTCTGTATTTCCAGAGAAGATTCAGGGTTATGCGCGGATCGCCTCGATAGTGGACCACGCTTTCTACATTTTCCCAACTGATGGAAAGCTGACGCCATCAGACGGAGAACTTGCTATCATGCTTGACTCATTTGGGTTGAAAGGCGAGATTCAAGTTATCGACGGATCCAAAGACGCAGTCTCGGAAATGGCAAAAACATCGTTCAAAGGTCTAAACCTCGGAACATACCCTGTCGGCGAGCGCAGTCTGAAATCCTCTGTAATTGATCTATCACATATCAAATCTAGAACTGACATTCCGAAGGATCGAACATTGATTTACATTGACAGGGCATTCAGCGTCAAGGGAGTAGGTGTGGTAGTCTTGGGTTTTATCCTCAATGGACGGGTCTCCCTACACGACCGACTACGAATTTTGCCTGACGACTCGAATAGATTCGCTGAAGTCAAGGGCATTCAGATCAGCGATGAAGACTACGACACAACTGAAAGAGGCATCAGAGTTGGTCTCTCTTTGAAAGGAGTGGAACTAAAGGATCTTTCGAAGATTTCATGGATGGACGATGGTTCATTCAGGCTTTCTTCGACCATAGAGTTCAGCTTCAAGCAATCACCATATTACAAGCAACAATCCTACGACAGAGACCTTCATCTAGAGGTCTGTGGGGAATCGCTCGTATCAAGGATCGTCCAAGGGCAGTCAATTGACATGCGGATCGCAAACCTTCAAGCGCCCATCCCAATTTGGGAGGGTATGACGGCAAGTGTCATTGATCTGAACTCTAAATCACTCAGAGTCGTGGGAGGCGGCATTGTTCACGCTTGATCTATTTCGCACATCCAAATCTGAAATGAAGGAAACCACAAACGTTCTCATCGGAGTTCAGTCTAGAGCACAATATTCTAATATGCGAAGTTCACATTACGTATGACATGCAAACTACTGAAAGAATCGTCACGCTGACTCCTTTGGCTATTCAACGCGTAAAGGAGTTCATTTCGAAGGACAAAGAACAAGCAAACGGAGTTCGTATCTTCGTGCAACCAGGCGGATGCTCGGGTTACCAGTACGGAATGATACTCGAAAAGAATGCAAAGAGCGACGATCTTTCCTGGTCTGAAGATGGAATCAATGTCTACATCGATAACCAGAGCGCAAAACTCGTTCAAGGAGCAAACATCGATTTCGTTGAAACTGTTCAAGGTTCTGGATTCAAGATTGAGAATCCTAACGCGGTATCATCGTGCGGATGTGGCAACTCCTTTGAAACCGAGGAACATACGCATGCTCACGATGAAGCTGACGCATGCGGTTGCGGCGGATCTTGTGGCTGCGGCTAGAGATTCTCTGCTTCGTCAGCCGCGTAATCGTGAAGGGCACGCATTTCCAAAATTGGTGGCGAAACTAGACTGTCTTAGCTAGATAGCTGGATTGTTCTTTCTGTAGTATTTCCTCAAATTTCTGGAAATACAATCTCGTTGCAAAAGGCATTGCATTAAGGTTGCTTTCTATTATATCGATAACATAAGGAATTGCACGTTTCGACATTTTGAACTCGAATTTCATAGGCAGCAACTGATTCTGAACGACGTAAACGCTGTCTCGCAGCTCTTGAGTGGGACATATTGCTCTTGTCTGACTTTCGATGACGCTATACCAGCTCGCAATGACATCAACGTCAAGACCATTCTTTACATCCTCTATAGTCTCAATCAATCTGTTCAGAGTGTTGATTTCCACATTTTCAGTTGGATTCGGGGCTGAGCTCATTCTTGAGAGACCTTAAGGACGAGATTGTAGTGCGCGCTATTGATGAATAGAGCCAAATTTTACAGGTCGACTAGTACAAAATCTCTTCACCATTTGCCGTGGCGATGCTTTTAACCAGCAATTACGATGAGAATTCTGAGAACAAGTGGACAAATGGAAAGTTGTCTCTGTGGGACTCGGCTCTGTTGGCTCAGCCATTGCCAAAGTTGCACTCGGCAGAAATTCGCAACTCGAGTTCATCGGCGCGGTAGATCCAGATCCACGAATCACAGGAAAAGATCTCGGGACGGTGATCGGCCTTGAAAGAACTTTGGGGATCAGGGTTCAAAAGGATGGGAGAGACGTTTACAGACATGCCGATATTGTCCTCCATGCCACCACATCTCTCTTATCGAAAGCGAGCCCTCAACTGCTGGAATTCTGCAAGGCCGGAGTTGATGTTGTGAGCACATGCGAAGAGCTGTCATATCCTTGGTTCACCCACAAGGAGATAGCAAAGGAACTTGATTTTGAAGCCAAGAAGAACGGAATAACACTACTGGGAACGGGCGTGAATCCTGGATTTGTCTTGGATGCATTAGCTGTAACTCTAAGCGGAGTTTGTCAGGGCGTTTCAGAAATTCATGCTTCGAGGATTCTGGATGCAACGAAACGAAGGCTTCCTTTCCAGATGAAAATTGGAATTGGGTTAACACCGGCAGAGTTCGAGGAGCGTGTGAAGTCTGGCACATTCGGCCATATCGGCCTTCCTGAATCACTTGCTTTGACTTGCGCTTCATTGGGCAAAGAAGTTGAGAAAATTGATCAAAGAATATATCCCAAGATTGCGCAGTCACCGGTAGAGACAGAATATTTCGGCACGATAGAATCAGGCAAAGTTATCGGACTGGTTCAGGATGGAGCAGCACTTGCTGGAGGAAAGAGAGTCGCTTCGTATCATATCGAGATGTACGCGGGTGCTCTCGAAGCTTACGATGAAATTGAAATAGCGGGAACCCCAAACATTTCTCTCCGGATAATTAATGGGACACCAGGAGATATTGCTACAGCAGCGATAATTGTCAACTCCATACCTAGAGTAATCGATTCGCCTGCGGGATTGAAGACAGTAAAAGATCTGCGACCAGCGAGCAGCCTTCTAGTGTAATTGTGGAAAATAGAGCATTGGCACTAGGTTACTCGCCGAATCATGTCTTTCACTGTCGAAGGAATCGGAGTCAGAATTCCTGCGCGCTCAAACTGTTTCGAAATCAGGTTTGCATCAAGCTCTGTAGGATAAGAGTATTCTGAGGACACTTCACGGATAATCTTGGGTTCGAACCCTGCTAGCGAAGAGTATTGAACCAAATACGAATCTGGATTCTCAGCATACTCGATCACAGACTGCTCAAACCTTGAGGATATTCTTCGTAACATTGGATCGCTAATGTGGTTTCCTGCCGAAAGGGCACAACATACATGGGCTCCAATGTCTCTGTAATTTACAACTTTGGACATTCCGTACTTTCTTGCTAATATGGTTGCGTAGGGTTCCCAGATGCATGCGGCATCAAATCTTTTTGATCTGAGTCCCATCATCATATTTTGAGGACTCGGGGTGTAAATAGCCCTACTTTCGGCGGGGAGAAAGTGTTCTCTGACTGAGGATTTTAGCAGGAGTTCCATGGTCGACAGCTTTGTAGTGGCCACCTTGAGTTCTGAGGAGAGCAAATCGTTCGGTTTCTTTCTGGATATAACACAGCACCCACCAGACCCTGCAGGTGCAATCAAACTGAATGGAGCTCGGAGAGAGCAGTACATGAAACTTGTGAGAATTGGAGCGATTCCAAGATCAAGTCTCAAAGTCGAAAGGTCTCTCGCCACATCCAGGCCATTCTCGTAAATTTCAAACTCCATTTCGATCCCGAAATCATCCCTCATGTGTCTTCGAAATGGAATTACGAACGGATACTCTGCAGCCCTTGTGAAGCCCAAACGAAGTTGTTTCTTTTTTCGTAGTGTATCCTTCCCCCTAGGATGTGCGTTTAAGTTAACACTGTAATTTCTTCCCTGCTGGAATCTAGAAACTAGAGCTCTCCCTTCCAGCGAAGTCAGAATTTCTGATGTCCGGCTTCTTGAGAGACCGGTGCGCCTTACTATCTCGCTTTGGAACATCTCCCTACTATTATCGGCGAGAGCTGACAATATCTTCTCTTCAGCACGCAAAATCTCGGCACCCTTTCGTAACAGGTCTCAGGAACACCAATAAATATCTAACGAAAAATCCGAACATATGTTCGGAATAACATGGACGAATCCAAATCAGATGCTTTTGTTAGAGAGACAACTGGGCTCGTAAAGCAAGTTTCCTTTCTTGATACACTAGCTATCAACATAAGCTACATGTCGGTTGGCGCAGCTCTTGCTTTAATCGGGTTCACGATGATTTTACTCCCAACTGTGAACGGAGTGAATCTTGTATATGGTTCGATTATTGCAGCGTTGATTGCGATTCCGCAAGTGGTTGTCTACACAATTATGCAGAGACGAGTTTCGCGAACGGGTGGAGACTATGTTTGGCTGTCACGTTCTCTCGGTGGCTTTCTCGGAAGTTCACTATCTTTCATGGGAATGACTATGGAGACAATGCCCTATCTTGCACTGATCGCTCTTTCAGTGGTTTTTGCTATAGGCTCAGTTGGAGTTGCTATTGGGAACACGAGCTTTAATTCACTATCAACATCGGGTGTCAATCCTATTCTACAGTTTCTCTTCGCGTCAGTCATTCTGGTCGCACTAGTTTTGCTGAACATCGTGAGACCTAAGGCAGGATTCAGGATAATTTCGGTGTTCTGGATAGTGGGGCTGTCGGCGCTGATAATTTCAATTGCAACGCTTCTTCTAGCCGGTAAAACAGGAGTAGTCAGCTACATTGACCACTTGGGAATAGCAAACGTGACATACGACTCAGTGACCGCTTCTTATCAGGGATCAGATTTCAACCTCGGGAATACTCTTCTAATACTCCCGTTTTTCGCGCTCTTCAGTTATCCTTGGTTCAACGCAACGCCTTCAGTGGGCTCTGAAATCAAAGGGAAGAGAGCAATCGCATGGAACGCTCCGATATCGCTAGTACTAACATTCATTCTGGTCACAGCTCCACTGGCAACAATGTACTATGTGGGAGGGTTTGCCTTCACGAACGGCGCTCTCACTAACGCAAGTCTCGTTTACGATCATTCATTCAATTTCTGGACGTTAGCCATGGGCGTCTCCGGTAATCTTGTCATAGAACTAATAATTGGGCTGGGATGGATACTCTTCACCACAGCGGTTTTGGCGTTCGGTATCATCACAATTTCCAGATATCTCTTAGCCCAATCTTTCGACAGATTCCTTCCTGAGAGGCTTTCCTATGTAAGTCCGAAGTACGCGTCGCCGGTTGTTGCACATCTAGTAGATCTTGTGGTCACGGTTGTACTAATAGGACTGGCTTCGTTTCTCTATGGGACTATTTCTTCTCTCTACGGTGCAATTGTTGCCGCTATGATCTACTTTGTTTTTGTAGGCCTAGCTGCAGTTGTGTACGCAGTCAGACATGAAAAGCAATCAAAGAAGCTCATTCTTGCGATTGCGGGCGTTTTGCAGATGATGGTTTTCGGATACTTAACATACGAATTTTTTGACTATCATGATGTGTGGGGAGGGAACTCTCTCGCATATGGTTACATAATCTGCACGTTTGTCGCAGGCGTGATAATCTATACCATTTCAAGAAAGATGCACAAGAAAAAGGGGGTAGATATCTCCCTTGCCTTCAAAGAGATACCGCCGGATTAACGATTTGCTTCTTTCCGAAAGATGCGGTCGCTTCGATAAATTCATCCACATCATGATTCGTATGAGCGCTTGAAATCGCGCCTATATGCCCTGGCAGGAAGTAGATTCCGTGCTCAGCTATCAAGGAAAAGTAATACCTCTTTTCTGTCATACGATCTGAAGCATTGACTTCCTCTGGAGTGTCGATGCCTGTCTGCTCCTTGCTCAGAAAATGAGTGGCAAACAAAGATCCAGCGCCAGTTGTCTTCGTCTTGTAACCGTTTTCGGCTAAAACCTTGTCCGTCGATTTTCTCAATTTAGTTCCAAGTCTTTCGAGTCGCGGGTAGATCGTTTTCTTTTGTTCAATGAGGTGGCTTAGTGTTGCAATGCCAGCACACATGCACAAAGCATTTTCCGAGAACGTACCTCCTCCTATCCAAACCCGCTCAGTTTTTTCCCTGTGCTTGTTGGTGTCTACCAAATCTAGAATATCAGATCTTCCTACCACTGCGGAAACGGGCAACCCCCCGCCAAGGATCTTCCCCAGTGTTGAGATGTCGGGCTTGATTTTGTAGCGCTCTTGCGCTCCTCCCAACGCGAGACGGAAACCGGTGATGATCTCATCAAAGATTAGGAGAGCTCCCATTCTGGAGCACTCGTCGCGAAGAAATCTCAGATATGACTCGGATACGGGTAGAACGCCGCCCGAGCCCATGACTGGTTCGATTATTACACATGCAATGTCTTCAGCATTCTCTTCCAGAATTTTCTTTGTCTCCTCGATGTTGTTGAATCGACCCAGCTTCACATGGAGTTCCTCCTCTGAATCGAGACCATTGCTTTCAGGAACTTCGTAGGGATTGCTCACCCCAACAGTCAGAGCAGAGTTGTATCCGTGCCAACCTCCTGCCATCTTGACTACAATCTTTTTTTTCGTAAAACCTCTGGCGAGCCTGACTGCGTACATAGTAGCTTCGGCCCCCGTGCTGCAAAATCTAATTGATTCAGCGCTCGGCACAATTTGGTTAACCAAACGTGCAAGTTCGTACGCGTACATGTTTGGCGCGCCATAAAGAAGCCCTTTAGAAGATTGATCTTTCAGAGCTCTGACAACAAATGGGGGTGAGTGTCCGAAAATAAGTGCGGTGTGCCCCATCCAGTAATCGGTGTACCTGTTCCCGTCAACATCCCAGACATGTTTGCCAGATGCTTTTGAAGCGTAGAACGGATAGGGTGCAAAAAATCGAGCGTTATGACTCTGGCCGCCAGGCATGATCTTGCATGCTTCGACAAACATCTTGAAGGATCTCTTCGTGCTGCGGCGGTATAGCTTTTCCGCGTTTAAGGCGTCCAATATTCGCATTAAGCCTTTACTCTCATTTTCTCTTTGTGAAATTATTCTTGTCCGCGTTTATGACTAACGTCTTTACAAAGCAAGTGGTTTGATCATTGACTTCTGTGCCAGGGATTACAAAGGCCCCTACTGTCGCATCCAAAGAGAAATCTGCGTCTTTTGTGGTGCCCTTGAATCTCATCCGCATCTGTGTTGGCTGGACTCTCATCACTGAGTTTCGATCATAAGAGATCCTTACGTTCTTGTCGCGCTTGTCAAACCATTGAACTGTGCTGGCGGCCGTTTCATCTGCTAGATTTCCTACTTGGAATTTCTTGTGAGTCTTGTTGAAATCTTCGAGCAAGACTTTGGCACACTCCTTGGTCAATTTGTCAACGTATTCGTATGATTTCTGGACTAGTTCTTTTCCAGTGAGTGGATCGGTCATGGACTGGATGTAATACGGGAGCGGTAAAATATCTTTGCGCCTTCAGGGCTGGCACACATGCCGAGAACCTCACTTGCAATCGGGCGTTCACTTGGACGCGAAGTTTAGAGGCGGATGATCCACAAATACAATCTTGATTTGGCATTCCATATGAAGCCAAGGGCAATGTGGCAACTGTTTGCAGATCTTTTCGCTGTTGCCTTGGGAATTACTCTGACCCCAACAACGGGATGCCATGGAGAAACAGGTATACAACATCACTGGCCCAAGCTACATCTTCCATTACTACCAATCACGCAGCTGTTGGAAAGTTTCTCATGGTCTTTCGTAATGGAATAGTGCTCTAATTCTTGGTTGTATGGATTTGCCAGCTCCTTAAAGTAGATCGAATGGCATACCGCCTTGGGAGTGGCAATTGATGTCAAACTTATCGTGAAGTATCCCTCAAAGACAGAAGCAACGCGTGTGGCGAGTAAGTCTGGCCTGTCTGGCGTATTTGGAGGAGTCCTATGCCTTGTGTGTGCTGTCTTAATAGCATACTACTGTGGCTTTCTGTCTTTTGAACCAGCTTCTCCTCCTAGCCCAATTGCGGTAAAAATAAATTGATCTCGTACAGTTCAGTTGGTACTCCTCTTTGCTGGTCTGCTGTACATTCACTTTGACTGGATTTCTATTTAGACGGCAAATCATCTCATTCTGGCATGTACAAATTAGGGCGCTGTTGTAGGTAGCACGACCAAGATACAAGAAACGAACTGAGATTCAGGATCCTAGATCATTTACTCGCGAACCTGTTTATCTTCTTTTTTATTCTCTCGCTTGCTCCGCTCACTGCGGCATCAAGTTTTGAAAGGAATTCGCGATTATCGCTTTTCATAATTACTTCAAGCCTCTCAAGTACATCAGAAATCTCTATCTTGTCAGATCCGAAATCTCTTGGAGTGAAAGTCCAAACCAAAGACCAGAGTCCCACTTTGATCAAGAAGAGGTGAACCTGATCCTGTCTATTGTGCGTGATGGCAAAGGTCTCGTGATATCGTTCATGGAGCAACTCAAAGGCCGGTTCGCTTAGTGACATTAGAGCTGGAGATCCGTGTCCTGAGAAAAGCAGATTGTCCTTTGATTTGTCACCTTTGGACAATTTCTTCACCATGAAAACCTAGAATCAGAATGAAAACCAATCATGATAATAAAAAATTCTGGAAATTTCAAAACAGATAACCGATCTGAAAGCAACATGCAATTTGGAGAAATATTCAACAATTCGCAGATCGGAATCCAAAGCAATACTTATAACACCTATCCGACCACACAATCGGCCCGCATGTTTTTGTTGGCGGCGTCCACGTCAAGCGTAAGGGCATAGCCCGTGCAATGAGATTAGGACCTCCAAACGTGCGTACATTACATGGAGGTTCAATGAATAATTGAATCTGACGTTGGCTTGTGCTTTTCTTCCGCAAAAGAGAAGCGAATCGTACTCCCAATATAACTCCGGTTGATCCTGCCGGACCTGACTGCTATCGGA
>JAJYUX010000020.1 GCA_021792315.1 archaeon | reverse complement strand
GGCGGGCAATGTCTTTGATTGAGCTCAGGTACATGTCTTTCATTGAGGTCTCTTTGAAGACGGAGCGCAAGCATCTCGACAATCGTCGAGGTGGGATTGCAGTATTGCAGAGATGATCTGAGACTTCTTGCCATATCTCGTCGAGTTAGGGCGGATTGAATTCTCAGGTCTTGAGCCTTGCAAGTTTTAAATATGATAGCATTGGGGCAAGAAACATATGTCAGAAAACAAGCCATTCAAAGTTCCCTACGAACTTCGAGAAAAACTAGCCACCGCAAACAGAATTCTATACTTTGAACAGACAACTTCACTCGCAAGAGGACACCAAGCGGTTTTGATCGATGACAATAAGCTGATGTTGCCGGGGCACCTGCATCCATTCGGATTGTCGATAGCCGATTGCAAACCGGATGACCTTGTTGTGATAGATTTCGAGGGCAATGTTCTTGAAGGAAAACACAAGGAAGCCATGGGTGAATTTTACATTTACACTTCCATATTCAGAAACAGAAAGGACGTGAAAAGCTGTATACACATCCACCCACCATATCTCGGTGCACTGGTGGTTGCCGGTAAGACAATTCTCCCAGTGACCAGAGATTCACTGCAATTCATAGATCAAGTCGCCTTGTTCGAAAAATTCCCTCTGTATATCGGAACCAAGGAGCATGGTGAAGCAGCAGCAAAAGCTCTGGGAAACAAGAAAGTACTTGCACACAGAGGACACGGAGCTGTTGTGGTTGGAGGAAGCATTGAGGAGGCACTCTATACAGCACTTGCGATGGAGAGAGCGGCACGCACTCAGTGGATGGCTTCTGTCGTGGGCGAGCCTCAATTGTTGCCCAAGGACGAGGTGGAAAAATACTTGAGGAGTCTGGCATCGAGAGGACCAAATGAGGAGACGTTGCGTGAGAATTTCCTCTACAATTCAAAGAAATTAGAGAAGATTGAGAAAATAGGTGGGATGTTTTATCCTTACTGAGACCCAGTCGCGTATTTGAGCGCAGGTAGTCCGTAACTGGACCAGTTGTCCGAGGCCCTTTTCAGATATTCCTTCGGAGGGAGCGAGATATCCGGATAGGGCCACTTTTTGGTTGCGTCGATCAGCAGTTTTGAACCAGTTGTCTTTGCAGGTTTCTCGGGGTCGTATGGTGCGATGGAAGGGTCGAGTGGAAAAGACGGCGCGCCTTGAATGACCTCCATGTCACGATCGGCCTGCATTCTGAATGCGACGCCAAGGTCTCTTTCTATCGTATCGCGTATATCCACATCGTCATCAACCACCACCACATTTTTCACGTATGCTGGATGCGCACTGATTGCTACCTGCTGAACCTGCTTCACTAAACCAGCGTATGAATTGTAAATTGAAATGTACACAGTCGCCATCGCGGCATCCTTCGCCACGAATACATCCTTGACCGGAAAGCCAAAATCATAAACCAGGTGCTTGTAGATCTTGGCTTCGAGAGCGATCCCCTGAAGAATCATGCTCTCGCTTGGTGGCCTCTGACTTATGAATGTCTGGAGTATTGGTTCATTTCTAAAAGTGATGCAGTGCACATTCATTAAACAGGTTGGTTTGGGCTGAGCCATGTAACCTGTATATTCGCCGAATGGACCTTCCATTTCTCGGACGTCTGGAGGAACCTCTCCTTCGATGACGAGTTCAGCACTCGCTGGAACGGGAAGGTCGTTCGTCTCACACTTTACTAACTCCAATGGTTCTCCGCACATTGCCCCAGCGACTTCAAATTCATCCACTCCAAATGGAACCTTGGCAGTTGCCGCCATCGTCACGCATGGAGAGTTTCCGATTGCAACTGCAACCGGCATTGATTTACCAAGCTTCTCGTACTTCTGGTAGATCATCCCAATGTGTTGAAAAGGTGAAATCAATATACCGGTCTTGGTTTTTCCTTTTATCTGTTTGCGATAGTTTCCGACGTTCAACGTTCCCGTTTCTGGGTCCCTTGTAATGACATGTCCAGCGCTGTCATAAGGAGAGGCATCCTTTCCAGGAGTCCACGTAGGAAATGGAATCTTAGACAAATCCACCTTGTCCTCCAAGACAATGTTTTGCTTCACTACCCCAGTCTTCACAAATCTTGATTTGATTGGATGACTTAGAGCTCTACACCATGCCTCTAAAATCTCATTCGGACTAGCAACTCCCAGACCTTCGCCGTAAATTCTTGTGTTTGCACCGACAGCACCTACAACAATCTTCCAATTAGGAAAACTCTTAACAGAGTTGTACATAATTGCATACCTATCGCTCTCTTCTGGTTGCCGGATTACACGCCGCATTATTGATGCAACCTCCCAGTCCTTGTCGACTGTGGCGGTAACGTGGTGGAGAAGTCCCTTAACTTCGAGATTATTGATGTGTTCTCGTAATTCTGTCCGTGGCATGCCTAAGGCTCTTTTCTTGTCATGCTATGAAAAGCTGCGGTTCGTATTTTTGGAGTCTCTTCGGTGCTCCGCTTGTAGCGAGGAAAGTATCAGCCATGAAGATTCCCTTCATCTCATCTTTTGACGCGACGCTGATTTCTACCGTCCAGATTGTATTTTCCTTTACAGAGAAAGGCTGGAACACGTTGTGACTTGTACCGCCGTAAGACACCACCGGACCATCCTGAGGAAAACCGCCGTGCATACCATGAAGGAACGGCGCCCCCACTTGTATGTACCCGTTGTCGTATACTACCTGTCCTCCTTTCCTAATGTCTTGCTCCGTATTCCCGACGCGAATTGCGCTACTCACGCCCTTGTAAGCTTCGATGCAAATTTCAGACATACGCTTATACTCTGGGCTCGGCTGACCAATGCACACTGGCTTCCCAGTCTGGGCGACATAACCGTTCCACATTGGTCCGTTCTCTATGTTGAGCAGGTAACCTTTGTCGAGCTTCCTTGGCAAAGGTCTCACCCTAGTGTCCGGTGAGTCAGAGTCGAAAGTGTTGTTAGTAGACATTAGGATCATACCAGCTTCTCCACCGTTTCGAATCAGAACGTCATAGACCATCCCCCAGATTTCATGCTCTGTGACTCCTGGTTTCATTCTTCTTACAAGCTCGTCTTGCATTAAATCTCCAAGGTGAGCTGCTTTGTTTAGCCAGTCAATCTCTTCTGGGCTCTTTACCCAGCGTACATCCTTCATGAAGTCTTCGAACACGACATAGAACTTAGCTTGAGGGAATTCACGTTTGAAATATTCCATCTGATCATAGGGCAGCATGAGATTCCAATTCGGAGTCACGATTCCAATGTTACCTTTGTCTGCGTGCAGTTCTTTGATTCTACCCGCGGCGGTCACCCAGTTGCTTGTGTTGCATCTAATGTCGTCAACCACACTTCTCGCAACTCTATCAATTTGAGAAGTCCATGTGCAGATGGTGAGGTCTCCATCGAGGCCGACTACAACATAAGCGATATTGTCCAAACTGCCCCCATAATTTGTCATATATCGAATATTCGACCAACCCTGATCCCATCCCAGGTTAAGCCCTGTCACTAGTAGACAATCCAAACCCTTTCGTTTCATCAAGTCTCGAGTGAGGTTCCATCTTCGCTGATACTCTTTGTCCGAGAATCTCGGATACGGATACCTCTTTCTATCAAATGGCTTCGGAGTTCGGTAAGGCTGCTGCGAAACTGTAGTGCTGGCCAAATTCTTCTACCAGAGTGCGCGGCCGTAACTAAGCAATAATAAGCTTACTGCCCGGCTCACTTTAGCATCTAGAAATCAATGAATGAACTTAGTGTAATCGCTCATTTGCAGTATTGACGAAGAAAGTTTATCAAATTGAAACGGATCTGATGTTCTGAATCTTAGAGGAAGATCGAGCTTAGGATATGTCAACGACCACTACAATTCAGAAAGAGACTCCTAGAGAAGCATCAAAGATAGAAGCAAAGCAGATACTCAGAGTTGAGGACAAGAGGCTTCTTACCGGGCGTGGGGCTTTTGTGGACGACACCAAAGTATCCTCAATGTGTTATGCAACCATAATAGGAAGCAGTTTTGCTCACGCAAGGATCAAAGGCATTGATGCAGCCGAGGCATTGAAGCTCCCTGGAGTAGTGGGAATCCTCACAGGAAAGGAGGTTGGAGAAATGTCTGATCCATTTCCGGTAGGAATCTCCAACGCTCCCAAGTACTACTGTGCTGCTGTCGACAAAGCAAGGTATGTTGGAGAACCTGTAGCCATTGTTGTGGCCAGAGACAGAGCAACTGCCGAGGATGCTGCTGAGCTTGTCAGGGTGGAATACGAATCACTACCTGTTGTTGTTGATGTCGAGGAAGCGATAAAGGTAGGCGCTCCAACTCTTCATGAATACTTGGGTACAAACGTAGCAATGCACAGGCACTTGAGGTACGGGGATGTCGAGAAGGGTTTCAATGACGCAGATGTAACAGTTGAAGGTAAATTCAGATTTCCAAAGTACACCTCTGCACCTCTTGAAACTTTTGCCGTAATCGCGAAGTATGACGATGCACTCGCATCACTGAACTTGTATTGCAATTTCCAAGGTCCTTGGACAATGTTTTCACTCATAGCGAAAGCGCTTCGCATGTCACCGGAGCAGATCAGAATTAATGTGACCAAGGATAACGGCGGAGGATTTGGAATCAAGTCGAGCATGTATCCTCAGATGGTTCTAGTTTCACTAGCGTCGAAGAAACTCCAAGTTCCCATAAAATGGATTGAGGATCGAAGAGAGCACCTGCTTTCAGGATCTAGCGGAACTGATCGAGTGGCGTATTGCAAGCTCGGTGCGAAAAATGACGGGAGGTTAACAGGCATTTACTTCAAATTCATGGATAACATGGGTGGTTACGTAAGAGCGCCAGAACCCGGAAATTTGTTCCGTCCATTGGGAAATGTTGTCGGGGCATACACAGTAAAGAACGTAGAACTAGATGCTTACGCAATCATGACTAACAAATGTCCGACAGGACCAAATCGTGGTTATGGGTGCCAACATATCTACTTCTGTCTCGAGGGCCTGATGGACATGTTATCGGAGAAACTGGGAATCGGTCCTGATGAATTGAGGATGAGAAACTTGATCGGTCCTAGTGAAATGCCATACACCACACCATCAGGCGGAGTATATGACAGTGGTGATTATCCAGCTGCTTTCGCAAAAGCTCTTGACCTCGTTGGATATGATAAATGGCGTGAGAGACAACGAGAATTACGGAATCAGAAAAAATTCATCGGTATTGGAATCGGCGTAGGCGTGGATCCTTCTGTTTCGAATATGGGATATGTTACAATCGCCTACGACGCGGAGACACGTGCAAAGCCAGACTATTTACCCAAATCTGGAGGTTCCCACATTGTTTTCATGCGGGTAGATCCTTTCGGCAAAGTCCTAGTGAGAGTGGATTCAAACCCGCAGGGCCAGGGGCATGAGACTGTTGTAACTCAGATAGTCGCACAAGAGCTCGGGCTGAAACCCGAGGACATTGTCGTCAATTCAGATTTTTCCACGAGCGAAAACGCTTGGTCAGTATCAGCAGGAACATATTCCAGCAGGTTTGGATCGGTAGGGACGAGCGCGACAGTCCTAGCAACCAGAGAAATAAAAGAAAAAGTGTTCAAGATAGCGGCAAACGCCCTTAGAGTGAGGCCTGGTGATCTTGAAATCGGAAATGGATACGTATTCGTGAAGGACTCTCCGAGCAAGAAAATCAGTTTCAGACACGTTGCAGGTATCGCACATTGGAACCCGGCAGGGATGCCCGAAGGAATGGAGCCTGGACTGTTTGCCATGAAACAATATAACATCAAAACTCTGATGCCCCCCAACACCAAAGATCAAGTGAATTCATCAGGAACCTATGGATTCGTTGCAGAGATCGCTGTCGTAGAAGTTGATCCCGATTCAGGCAAGGTGAAATTGCTCGATTTCTCCTCAGTCCACGATGCGGGAAGGATAATACATCATCAGATAGTTGAAGGTCAAGTTCATGGTTCTTTCATGCACGGGCTGGCAGCTGCCTTGTACGAAGAACTTGCTTATGATAATGAGGGTCAATTACTCGCTTCAACGTTCATGGACTATCTTGCACCTACTTCAATGGAATCCTTCGAACCCAAGATAGCCCACGTTGAGACGCCCTGTCCCTTTACTGTATTAGGATCAAAGGGAGTCGGAGAAGCAAGCTCGGAGACTACACCAGTAGCAATTGGAAGAGCAGTCGCCGATGCAATTGCTCCTCTGGGTTTGAACGTGACGGAGCTTCCATTATCGCCAGAGAAAGTATGGCGGTTGATTCAAAGAAGCAATGCTAACACCAGGTAAGCTCGGGGACTTCCTTTCGACTTATTTCGATGTAATTGAATCGCAGATAGATTCGTTCTGAAATGACAGTTGTGTGTCAAGTCATTGCTGTGTCATAGTTGCGAAGGCTTTCTTCCTAGTTTCGTCGATCTCTGAAAGCGATTCCATTCTTTTGTTCAGATAGTTGTTTACTGGATAGATCTTTGTCTTTTCATACATAGGAGCAAAAATCTCGGTTTTAAGTTGTGAACACCAGTCAGCGCCAGTTCCTCGTCTTTTTCTTAATGTGTCAATGTCAACAGTTGCTGACACCATAGCTTCCCCAGGGCCTTGTATCTTGGCGATCACTCTTCCAGTAAAGTCGATGATTTCGCTTCCCCCGTGAGATCTCCACTCAGCTTCGACCGGACTCAGGAGCTGGCTGTGGTTTGTCGAGGCGAGGTAGCACAAGTTTTCATACGCCCTCGTTCTTCTTGCCTGTTCCCATCCTTCTCGATGCTCTCCGTAAGGCTCTCCGGTTGGGTGGAGTAATACTTCAGTTCCTTTCATTCTGAACATCCTTGCAACCTCTGGAAAGTTTATCTCTCCGCAAGGGAAACATGCCAATTTGCCAAGAGGAGAGTCAACCACTGGAAAAAGTGCGTCGTAACCTTTCTTCTTTAGAAATTCATCCCACAAGTCACCAGGAGTAGAACAATACGAGCTGTGATTTCTCTTATAGATGGAAACAATTTTGCCTTGCGGATCTATAACGAATGACGTGTTAAAATAAGCACCCGGAAGATCACGATCTACTGCGTAGGCATTACCCGCGATGTATAGCCCATATTTCCTTGCATACTCGCCAAATCTATCTGTTTCTTCTCCCGGGGTTTCTATGCAAGCCTTCTCTATCCACTCTTTTGCGGTCTCTTTCGACGGAATTCCAGCCAAGAAGAATTCGGGAAACACTGCAATTTTCATTGAACCCGCTCTTCGTCCACCGCAACGTCGATCCAAGAGCTCCAGAGCTCTGCCCAAGTTCGCCTTTCTGCGAATTCTAGATTCCGCAACATCTACTCCCCCGCAGGAATGGATAACAGTTTGTACGCAAGTAATCTGATAAAGCTCAGTCATTTGATTTCCTACTCCTTAAATGTGAGACAAAGCCAGCCTGGATTTAAGAGATTAGGTAAGGCTAAGACTGCCGATAATCCTGCTCAGTCAGATAGCCTGTTGGCCAAGAAGCCCTATTTTTCTATCAGCTCCTTTCATTCGACTGATTGTTCTTGTTATGTAAAATAAGTAAACGCTTGTTGAACCGAATTGATCTGATGCTTCGGTCAAGATATTTATAATCAAAGCGAACTTCACTTTTTCAATGTTCGAAGAAAATCCGTCCACTTTTCGTAGTTATCTGAAGCTTTTGGAACAGAATAAAGAACTGAAGAGAGAAACAAAGGAAGTCACCACCAAGTTCGAGATTGCTGCTATTCACATGAAAACCCAAGGGGAGAAAGGACCTGCGATTCTGTTTGAAAACGTCAAGGGTTACGATATACCTGTTCTGGTAAATGTTCTCTCGACTAGAAGAAGACTCGCACTTGCCCTTAACTTGCCTGTCGACAGCGAGTTTGAGAAGATTAACGACGCGCTAATTCAGCGAGTGAAAGAGGAAATTCAACCTATTGTTCTACCAACTGGCCCCTGTAAAGAGGTCATCATCGATGAGAAGGACATCGATCTTACGAAATATCCAATCGTTACTATGCATGAAAAGGATGCAGGACCGTATATGACTGGAGGGTTTGTCGTTGTCAGAGATCCCGAAACAGGAAAGCAAAACATATCCTTCCACAGATTCCTACTGAAAGGCAAGAACAAATTCGGAGTGCTCTTGGAACCTAGGCATCTCTGGCATATACACAGGATCTCGGAAAGAATGGCCAAGACTCTAAAGATTGCCATTGTTCTAGGTTACCACCCAGCAATCGGAATTGGAGGAGCTTCTGGTTTACCTCTTAAGGGAAGAGAGTACGAACTTGCAGGCTCACTTGTAGGGCACCCGATACAGCTTGTCAAGGCTGAAAATTCCGATCTGCTCGTACCAGCTGATGCCGAGATAGTGATGGAAGGAGAGATACTTCTAGGTGCCAGGGAAATAGAAGCTCCTTACGGTGAATTCACAGGTTATTATGGAGTTAGAGGCATGCGCCCTGTTGTTGTCATAAGGAAGATAACTCAGCGAAAGGATCCCATATACTACAGCATCACAGCTCGTTCGGCAGAATTAGGTTATTATTTCATAGCAAAAACGGTTATGACTCAAGAGCGATTGAAAGAGGAGATCAGTGGCATAAAGTCCGCCAATTTCCTGCAGACATTCTTCTTCGTGATTTCCCTAAAGAAAGAGCGAGAAGGTGATGCTAAACGTGCGATGCTTGCCGCAATTGCAGCGAACGACAGTATCAAGGTTTGCATCGCAGTCGACGACGACATTAATTCACGAAATCCAGAAGAGGTTATCTGGGCAATAGCAACACGTTGCAACCCGGCGAAAGATACCACTATCATTCCTCGCGTTTATGGGCAGATGCTTGACCCTTCAGCGGAGGGCGAGGACGAGAATAGAGTATGGAGCCTCTTACTCATAGACGCGACAAAACCTTTGGGAAAATCCTTCGCAGAAAGATCTCGAATTCCCAGTTTGGAGGAGATTGCCCAAATGAAGAAGGATGGCAAGATATAGCGATGGCCCATTTAGTCCATATAACTGTGGAAAGACGGTGATTAAATGGTACAGAGCAGCTCTAGTAGCGAAGAGCCTTTAGAGCAGTATTACGCAATACGTTCTCTTTCGCCTTTTCTGAGAGAGGCAGTTTCAGAAGCTCTTCAATATTCGTCTTAATTCCCGGTATCATTGGACCCGCCCAATCTGAGCCGAACATTACTTTTTCCGAGACTTCTTCTAGCCTTGGAAAGTAATTAAGAAGCGAGCGAGGCGGTGTACCCGACACGTCCAAATAGAAATTCTTGTGCCGGCGAACAAGAAAGAATGCAGTCTGCGTCCACAGCGGCCTTCCCCCATGAGCGAGTATCACAGTGAGATCAGGATAGTCGACTCCGATATCGTCAGTGTAGATTGGATCGCCGTATACGTTTCGCGCCCCAGGAAACGTGGAAGTGCCGGTGTGAATTACTACTGGAATGTGTCTTTCTTGAGCCATCGAATACAGAATCGCCAACTTCGAGTTACCAGTTCTATACTCGTTTGGATAAACCAGCTGATGTGGAGGATGAATCTTAAGTCCTTTCATTCCCAAGTAGTCTATCACGTACTCAAAATCTTTCTTGGCATCGATAGTAAGGCGGGGACTAATAGAGCCGATTGGAATCAGTCTGTCAGGAAAATTCCTCGCGTATTTCGCAATAAAGTCATTATACTCAAATGGCTGTCCTTCGATGTCAGGAGAGACAATGGTGATTAGAAAGGCCTTCTCCACATTAGCTTCGTCCAAAATGTCAACAAAAAAAGCTGGATCATCCACAATCCTCTTGATCTCTTGGTTTCCCTCTCTCCCCATAAGATAAAACTCCAATGACGACTTTCTCAGCATGTTGTGAGGTGTAATGTGTGTGTGGCAATCGATGTACTTCATCTGATATCATCTATTCTTTGGTCCCGAGCCATAAGCGCCTCACCGCAACACTGATCGCCAAATTCTGCAATCAGTATCGTAGAAAGTTGAATCAAGTGTGGGGAACGTACAAACCTTCTTTGTCCAAATCCCTCAATATCTGAATTTCTTTCTCAGTCGGAGGACTCGTGATTTCAATGTTCTCCGCGATCTCTGGCTTGAAGCCAGTGTTTTCCAGAACTTCCACCATAGTCACACCCTTGTGCAGCTTCTTCACCCTCATGATTCCTGATTTCTGATTGTAATCCATTACACAAAGATGACTGATTAGCTTCTCAGGTTTACCAAATATGATCCCTGATTTCTGTCTGCTATTTTCACCACTGAGGTAGCCCGGACTTGTCAGAAAATCTAGTTTCTCAACAAATCTTCTCTTTTCGTGATGAGTGGCAATTATGGTTTGAGTACAACAAGACGCAATATCATTTGCTCCTCCGCTCCCTGGAAGTCTCACCTTGGGATGTTCGAAATCTCCTATCACAGAAGTGTTGATGTTGCCATACTTATCGATCTGAGCGCCGCCCAAGAATCCATAGTCTATGTAACCTCTCTGTTGTAAGTTGAATAGATCCATGGGCGAAGAAACCATTAGTGACCTGCGCGTTGCCCGTGTTTCGTTAGTTGAATATGGAATGAGAGTCTGATGGATCATGGGCGCGACTGCACCTCCCTCAAAGATGATGCTGAGTCCAGGCGCGTGCGTCTGCTGAGCTATCGCCGCTGATATCAACGGAAGACCAGCACCAACGAAGACAGTTTTCTTATCTTCAAGCTCCCTCGAAGCCATCACTGCGACCAGTTCTGCGGTTGTATAATTCACCATTATGATTTCGCCAGCTATGCGACCAATTCCCTAGAGAGCGAAACATTCTTCAAAAGGCTTGAAACTCCGAATTTTGCCAAGTAATCATTGAAGGATTTTGGTTCATAGACATAATCTCGTAGGTATTCCTTCACCCATTCAGTTCCTTTCCTTCCAACGGTTTCACCATACTTGTGGAAGAATTCGTAATCGGCCTGATACATACCAGGGCATTCGTGAGGGTAGGAGCCGAAAGGAGTCTCGACTACGGCGTCGACACAGAAGAATGGTATGAAGGTCTTGTCCCCCTCTCTTCGAATTCTATCTGTACTGACGATCTCTTCCGCAGTTATTATGACTTTGTTCGCTGCCCGAGCTATATCTGCGTCAGCAAAAGGCATTCCGTCAACTTGACAATTACCAAGCTTGTCAGCTCGCTGAACATGAATTATAGCCACATCAGGATAAAGAGCCGGTACCAAACAAAGTTTCTGGCCAGTGAACGGACAGTCCATTTCCTTCGCATCTGTTACCTTCATTAGGTCAGAACCAAGCTGGGATAGCGTGGGAAGGAACGGCACTCCCATAGCTCCTGCCTTGTAGCGAAGGTTCATAGAAGCGTGGCTCCACTCTTCAATTTTCACTGTCCCACTCTCAGCGTATTGTCTCATAACTTTCGAAACTCCCCAAGTCACGGCCATGCTGATCCAACTCGTGATTACCGTGTTCACGCTGTCAGCAACAAATAACAAATCTGATTCAAACGAGAACAGCAGTCTTGATGCAGTCAGATTCTTCAACCTACTTCGAATTATTTCACGAACCATGGTCATCGGGGTTCTAGAATACATTATCCCTCCTATCGCAACATGATCTCCATTCTTGATCAGTTTCACCGCATCTTCCGAAGTAGTTAACTTATCTCGAGGCGAATGATCTTTTTCTTCAATTTTGCGTCTTGCTTCTACGAAATCCAAGAATTTCTTCAGTCGCAAAAATTCTGCGATTGTTATTTAAGTCTTGGCGGATCTTTGATCAGATTTACGAGGATCAGAGTATAATTGAAATTTCGGCGGATATTAGTTGAAGAAACTAGGCCAAGCTCATCTTGCAATCACGGTAATCCTTGAAAGCTTTGATCAAGTCGAACTGAGGAGAGTAACCCAACTCACTTTTAGCTCTATCGTTTGCTGCAAGCATTGTCCGCTTGCCGTTATCTACGTAATCTACTTTTACACCTGGAAAAACAGACTGTATGGCATCTGCTATTTCCTTTGGCGATGTTAGTTTCCCAGCACCAGCGTTGTAAACGTGACTCTTCAGTGGTCTTACTTTGCTTGCCTTGTAAAGAAAATTCGCTGCGTCCCGGACATAGAGGAGGTCCTTTGATGAAGTGTTGACTGACGAACTCTTTCCTTGAATTGCATTTTCGATAGTATTTTCAACCGTCAATTCTGTGTGTCTACTAGCTAGACTCTTACCCGGTCCAAAAATCGCTGTAAATCTCATTGCCACAAAATCGAGCCCGTATGTAGTAGAGTAGTACAAACCGCACCTTTCCGCGCAATATTTCATTATGCCAATCATGCCTGTTGGGTCGACTTGTGCCTCTTCCGTTACGGGCTGTAACCGGTTCTCTGAGGGCGGTTTTTCCCCGTACACATCCACAGCACTCATAAGCACGAATCTCTTGACCCCGCTAATTCGCGATGCTTCGAGTAGGTTCATCGTTCCTTCACCATTAATCCTGAACGACTGGTAAGGATTCTCGTCACTATCTACCTTCGTGAACGCACCTATGTGCACAATTGTGTCGACTGACTTTTGTTTCACGACTCGCAAAACTGAGGGCAGATCCATGACGTCTCCCTTTTGAAGAGTAATCTTTTCGGAGATACCCCTAAGCATTGCTGGATTCGTAGATACGTCGAATCCAACCACTTGTTCTCCTTCCTCTACCAGTTTCCTGACAAAAAAAGAACCAACAAACCCAGTCGCACCAGTAACAAGAACAGCCATGTTGACCTTCCCTCGACCGCCCAGTTATTTAGCTCTTCGTTAGGGACCGTGACTATACTGATGGATATTTGCAAATAACATTCAGCAAAGCTTGCCTCTTCTGTCTTTTTGTTGCATCCAGCGCCCTACTCAACGCTGACTCGAGTTCTCCAGGGTCCTCGACAGTCTCTCCATAAGCTCCACACGCTTTAGCGATTCCAGCATAATCTGGTGACGGTCTCAGATCTACTCCAGGGAAATCATCAGACTTGGCCCCGAATCCATCTGGATACATGTAGACCGTTGAAGACTTGGAGGCATTCCAACATTGATTGTTAAAAATAACGAATAGTACTGGAACGCCGTAGGTGTTAGCCGTGAAGTGACCTGCAGTAGGCACTCCTGCAATATAAGCGCCATCCCCCAAAGTGGCGATTACAGTCTTTTCCGGCGCAGCAAATTTCATTCCGATAGCTCCGCCGATACCCCAACCGAGACAGCCGAGTCTCGGATTCCCAAATAATGTGTTGGGTTTGGTGAATTCTACGTAGTTTGGTCGTAAGTCATATTCATTCAGGACAATCGTGTCTGCATCCTTCACCTTCCCTATGCAGTGTGAGAGCCAAACAAAGTCTATAGGTTTGTCTTTGCTCACTCTTTCAACATCATCTGCCAAAACTTTCTTGAATTTTCGATGGTCTTCCGCAATTTTGTCAGCTCGCTCCTCAAGTCGTCTTCTTGTTTCTGGTTCCTTCTCAAGGATTCGCTTTCCTTCTTCAATCATGCTACGAACTGCAAGATTTGTATCGCAAGCAACAGCAAGATCTATTGGAAAACCCCAAGTAGGGATGGTCAAGACTGCCGGATCCAAGTCCATCATCATGACCTTAGCATCACTGCGAGGTCGCCCCAATTCAGGAACCCAAGGGACGGCTACATCCAAGAAGAGCAAACTGTCTGCACTCTTGAAGTATCTTGACGAAGCACCTTGCTGACCACCCAATCCATGCTGCCCAACAAAATGATAATCATTTGTAGGATAATTCATCCTAGTGAATGTTGGAGTCACAGGCAACGAGAGGAGAGTACACAGATCGACCAATGGTTGTACGGCGTTGGGGTTCCTTCCTAACAGATCCGGCACGACAACCGGTGTTTCTGAGTCTACGAGCGTCCTAACTATTTTCCTGAGAGCAGCGTGGTCCCCCTGTGGCGAGGTTGGAGGTTCAAAATTCTTCCTTTTCGGAATTTCGAAATTGGGATCTATTTTCTCTGACCAAGTCTCCCTTGGGAAGATCAAATAGACAGGTCCTCTTGGTTCCGTCATTGCGACGCGATACGCTCGATAAACGATATCCACAAGCTGCACATTGGTACGGTGTTCAAAGTCCCACTTCACGTAATCTCTAATTAAAGAACCTTGGTCGCGTGACTCCTGTGTCCAGTGGATTGCAATTGATTTTCCACCGAATACACCGAATTCTGTGATTGGTGTTCTTCCTGCCACAAGAATGAATGGAATCTGCGCAGAAAATGAATTACCAACCATCCCATGAGCTTGCAAAGTTCCGGGAACGGTATGCACTAGAACCAATTGAGGTTTTCCAGAAGCGCAGTAATAACCCATAGCCATTGCAGCTGCAACTATTTCGTGAGGAGCAGTGATTATCTTAGGAAAGCTCTTGCCAAATACCTTTGACTTAGCAAGGGCTTCAACAAGTGGTGCATGATCAGTTCCGACATCTGCAAAGATATAGTCCACTCCTGGAAGAGATCGCAGTACTTCCAAGAATGCATCTGCCCCGCTTTCAATTAGAGGTACTTTCATTTCTCGCATAGAATTAAGCTCATCCTTTTTTTTGACTCCAGAATGAGTGGTTGCCGTTTCAGTCATAGTTCAACTCGTCACAATTACCAATAGAAGACCAATGTAAAGTTATTTCTTTTGTTTTTGTCCTTGAATTCTAATACCAAGAGTAGGATTCGAATTCAAGCTAGCAGTATTCACTTTATCTGAAGACGGCAATATCTGATCAAACCGGTTCGCCCAAGGAGACTCGTGACTCTTATGCTCAATTGCGAATTAATTTCTGTTCCAGTAACTGGAGGAACTGCTGCCGCTGGATCTTGGGTAACCAACATCTCTCGAGAAAGCAGTAAAACTCTTGCACCCCATGCCACCGAGCTTGAAGATCAAAGTCGAGCCAAACAAGAATGAAGAGGGAATAGTTTCGAGACTAGCCGGCGCAATGGACTATTCAAGAGCTAAATAAGACAGAGGTTACAACTCCCAACGTACCAAATCGAAGAAGGTCTGCGCGGTTATCTAGATGATTTCAAGAAAATCAACATCGCACCTGTCGCCATCTAACAGTCCGCTTAGTTCTACTTTCGGAATTAGGAAACCACGAAATTATTGAATGAGTCCCGGGGGACTAAATGGAAGTTTCCTCAGGCGGATCCCTGTCGCATTGAATATTGCATTCCCGATGGCCGCTGGAACTGGAACGAGTCCTACCTCCCCGATTGATTTTGGACCATATGGATCATTTGATTCCACGAATACACAGCTGATCTTCGGGATTGAAACATGGTTTGGCAGCCGATATGTCATGAAACTGGGATTCTGAATATTTCCAAAATTTGAATCAATCAAGAGATTCTCCGAGAGCGCCATTCCAATCCCCATTACCACAGAACCTTGAATCTGACTCTCAGCCGTCAGTCTGTTTACTATTAGCCCAGAATCATGGGCAGCGGTGTAACTCACGACGGATACTTGTCCTGTCTCAGTGTCCACTTCTACCTCAGCAAAATGTGCGGCAAATGAATAGCGCTCCGTATGCTCCGGAATAGATGGCTCGGTTAGCTGATGTTCTGTAAGTTCATCATGCCCAAGGAGCCCTAGGAATTTGCCAATCCCTATCGACATTTCAGTGGGAGTCAGAGCCCTCAGCATCTTCCTGCCCGCCGAATCGGAGCTGTAGTGTCTAAAGATATGGCCGCTCCTGATCTCAAGTTCATTTTGGTTTAGTCCATAGTATCCAGAAACAAGTCCGAGAAGTTTCTTTTTCAGATTAAGAGCAGCTGTCTTAACTGCGGTGCCAGTGAAGCTTGTGGTTCTACTTCCCGACTCTCCCACCGAAAATGGGCAAGTATCTGTGTCTCCCCAGATGACGCGGATGTCGTCCAATGGAATTCCCAGTGTTTCTGCAGCAATTACCGCCATTGTCGTCTTTGCGCCAGTTCCAATGTCAACAACTCCTACGTAGAGTTCAAGAGACCCATTCTTCTTGAGTTTGAGCAGAGCTTCCCCCTTACCCACGTACGCATGAAAGTTTCCCATCGCGACACCGACCCCGCGTCTTTTGATCATTTTCTTGCGAATTCCGTCTCCAGAATCTACAGAAGGCCGAGTCCATCTTTCTGTCCAATGAAATCTTTCTGCTCCGGCCTCAAGGCAATCTCTCATTGTGTTATTCAAGAAATCATATTTCGCATGATATTTTTCGATGCAGTTTCTCAATCGAAATTCGTAGGGATCAATATTCAGCTGGTGAGCCAGTTCATCTACCATCGTTTCGCATGCGAAGTTTGCCTGTGGTCCCGCAGGCGCGCGCATGTGAGCTGTAGTTGGTGAGTTCGTATAAACACCGAAAATCTCTGCATTCCAGGCCTCACAGGAGTAATAGTTTTCTGCTCCGTCCATCAATTTGACGGTCTTTACAGCTCGGTTGTAGGCTCCAATGTCACTGTATCCTTTAAGATCAACAGCCAAGATTTTTGCTTGATTTTTCTCTACAGCAACTTTCAGATGTTGATTCGATGACCATCTTCCGTGGACTCCCACAAAATCCTGTTCACGACTGTACTCTGTCATTACCGGTCTCTTCGTCTTCTTTGCAAGTAAAGCGCTAATGTGATCGTAAATCAGTGAGTTCGCTTTGTTACCGAATCCCCCGCCTTTGTATAGAGTTATCACTCGTACGCTTTCAAGTGGAAGTTTCAGATCCTGGGCTATTCCTTCCCTGCAAGTGTGGACTCCTTGTGCTGAAGCAATCACGGTCAATCTATTCCCTTCCCACCAAGCGATTGACACGCCAGTTTCTAGCGGTGAGTTGTGAACCCTCGATGTACTGTAGTCCTGCTCAAAGGCAAGATCTGCCTTAGTGAATGACGCATTGATGTCTCCAAAACCGTACTTCATTTGAGGGAGAAAATTACCCTCATCCCAAATTTTCGGGGCATCGATCTTCATCGCACCTTCAATGCTGAATACACCGGGGAATTCTTCGTATTCGACTTCAACTGCCTCTGCCGCTTGTTGTGCTACTCTTCTAGAGCTCGCTGCTACTGCCCCTATGCAATCTCCGATGAACCTGACATGATCTGTAAATACACGTCGCTTGTGTTCTCGCTCGCCATTCGACCAGATAGTGTTATCCTCCTTACACGTAATGATGCCCTCCACCCCACTGATTTCAAGAGCCTTACTCGTGTCAATTTTCTTTACTAGTCCATGTGGAATGGAACTCTGGATGATTTTGGCATAAAGCATATTCGGGAATTTCCAGTCTCCTGTGTACTTTGCCCGACCGGTGACTCGTTCGTATCCGTCGATTCGAGGAATATATGAGCCCAGAATGTGTCTTTCCTCGAGAAGATCTTGCGTCGTTGTGAGTACTGTCCTGGGTGAAACAATCTCTGTCATTTTATCCAATCACTCTCATTCGTGTCATTGTCTTGTCGAAGCAATTTCCACTCCAAGAGCATTCTCAGAAATCACTGATGTGGAATTCCCTAGTTGTCCACTTCGTAGAGATTTTGTTGTCATTCGAGTTGCGAAATCCTCATTCAACTCGTCATGATAAATGATTTTCCACACGAAATTCCGATTCCTGTCACCAGCTCGTCGTATTGTCGTAGATACTTGAATACGTTAGTCGAAGCAAGGATTTGCAGCTTGGTTGGAAATTGAGCGCTCCTCCTTTCCGAGGAACACGCAATTCTGGACACTGTTCTCTTCTCTTGTTTTCGAGCTGTGTTTTCACTAATTCAGGTGAATTCTGGCTGTAAGCCTACAGAGTTCGTTTGCAAGCTTTTCCTCTCCAATTATTGCGCAGATGAAGATCAGATTCAGTTTTCTGGTTCCTCTTTAAAGAAGTGGATGGTAGTTCAAGTCAAAGTCGAGTGTTCTTCACCTTTTGCAATTGAACTAGCTGGACAGATGGAAGCGAACTGAATATCATGTACAAACTATTTGAAATAGCATTTTCAAAGTAGACTTTTGAAAGAGAAATGCCATTCGCTTTTCAAGATGACTACAAGATATACTACGAGGTCAGGGAAGGAAAAGAGCCAGCCCTTGTCTTTGTTCATGGACTGTGCGGGAGCCTCAGTGATTGGGAAGGAGTTACCGGAGCTGTGCCTAGTCACAAAATCTTGAAGCTCGACTTAGTAGGTAGCGGAAAATCAGATGCTCCTATGATCATGTACTCGATCGAAACTTTTGCGAAGAACTTGAGGGCTGTGATCGAAGCCTGCGGCGCGACAGAGAATATACTCGTAGGCCACAGTATGGGGTGCCTAGTAATACTAGAATACTTCAGAAGATTTCCAACTAATGTCAAAGGATTGGTTTTCATCGATGGAGGAGGACCCACGCTTTCGGAAGAGGAATTCAAAGCGCGTATTGCCGCAATCGACTCAGATTTCGAATCTTTCCACATGAACTTCTGGGACTCAATGATTCTCGAAGACAAAATCAACAAGTCAGTAAGAGAACGACACCTTGACTATTGGACAAAGACATCAAAGGAAGTATTGGTTCCAACATACAAGAGCATATTCCTTTGGTGGCGAAATCGGACGGCTTATGATATAGCAAGATCAGTGAATGTACCGGTTCTCATTGTCTACCAATCTGATACCAGTAACCGAGGAACTTTCTCAAATCGTGATGCTTCATATTCAGCCTTTGCAGGGTCATTCAGAAAGAGCAGACTAATAGTATTGAATGGCACAAACGGCCATTTTTTCATGGAGGAGTCTCCAGAGATTCTTTCTCAACACCTAAATGATTTTCTGCGAGATTTGAAGTGAGTCTAGGTCTCGATAGACTTTGCCTCACCCTTGCGAAATGTGTGTTCGCAGAAGGGACAGAAGAAATACGGTTCACTTCCGGTTTCAGGGTCAATGTCTTCGAGCATCAATTTCTCAGCATAAAATCGCCCGTCGCATTTTGGGCAAGTCAACCAAACAACTTTCATTCGTCTCGCCATTCTTCTCCTAATCTATGTTCAGAGGCCTTGCAAACGCATCTGGCATTTTCTGCAGTCTATCTTGTGAAACGAACTTGGAGAGTTTTACTCTTTCCATCGCTTCCTTTGGAAAGAGTGTAGGAATCTCGTAGGCCTCCCCAACAGGAAGCGTTGCGTCTATTCCAGCCTTTGAACCGACATGCTCTGGAATCGAAGGATCAACTATTGAAGCCATCACGTCTTTGATTACGACCCAGTCTTCCGCTGGCTGGGCTCTATTTCCAACAGCCCAGAAGACGTATCTTTCGTCGTAAATGTCGACGTCATCGTCAACGACTACTACGTGCTTAATTCCGTAGTCTGCATTTAGGGCCGAGTGAATTGCCGCCTTGGCTTGACCGTTCGCCGTCTGCTTTATTTTTATGAAACACAGTCCTAAACCGTCATTCCCGCCAGCGTGTGGGAGAAGATGCACATCCTGAACTTGTGGCACAGACTCTTTCACTACGTTGTAGACTCGAGCCTCTCTTGTTAGGCCCTGAAAACAATGATTCCGTCCGATTGCGTAGTTCGGCCAGATGAGATCCCGACGATGGGTTACGCAGTTTACTCTTAGGAATGGCCTCCACCTCTGGCAACCAATATGCCGCGTGTACTCGCTGTATGGTCCCTCAGGAGCTCTCTCGCTCCGAGGAATTATCCCTTCAATAACCACTTCAGCGTCCGCAGGAACTAAGAAATCATCTCCCAGTGTTTCAGATGGGACAAGTCTCATCGGTTCCTTAAGCAAAGCGCCAGCGGCAGCATAGTGGCTTTGTGGGTACTTCAACCTAACACCCATTCCCATATACGCCGCCGGATGGAATCCAATAGCTATCGCGCATTTTGCGTCTTCCTTCCTCTCATGGTGGTACTTCCACAGATTGATGTGATTGTGACCGCCGGGGCTGAGGAACACTCCAACCTGTCTTTTCGACTGTATCATACCTCTAGCTATCGCAGCATTCTCAATCCCACTGTCCGGATCATACATGATGTAGTTTCCGAGCGAGATGTACGGCCCCGCAACCATATAATATGGTTGGTAGGCGGGCAGTTCGAAAAGGTCAATTTCATCTCCTTTCTTTATGACTTCCTTAACTGGAGCATCTTTTGAGCTGATCACCTTCGGTTCGCGGGACTCGGTAGTAGCAAGCCTCACCGTGTCTAGACCAACTTTTTCGTATGTAGAATTGATTGCATAAGCCAATCTACTGCGGGAACCGAGGATGTCAGTCACAGCTTTGTACTTGGAGGGACCACGCTTAACGGTAATGGGATTCTCGAAAATCAGAAGAGGTGATTTGCGCATCCTTTCGAGCTTGTCTATTAGTACTCCAATCTCGTACTTCAGACTAATTGGCTCATTGACGTGGACAACATCCTCAGGCTGATCTCGTTCATAATCTGCAAGGAATGACCTAATGTCCTTAGCCATTATTGACCTATGCACCGTTAATCTTAGGGCGTGACCGTTTGTCAGCACACAGCTTTATGAGTGTTTCTTTTGATTTTGGTTCTTCTTCAAGAGTCCTGATTTCGATCAGACCCTTTTGCAAGAGCTTGTCATACAGTGATTGACCCAATTCTGTTCTCGCAACAGTGAAAGTCCATCCTTTCTGCCCTATTCCTCCGCAGGCTATGTCTGAAAGCTCTGCTGAATAATCCCAGCAATTATTGCAGGCCGGGCGCATGAAGTTGCGCATTTGTTTGAGGGAGGATACCTTTTCATTTCCATCCTTCGACCTCAGGATTATCTTTCCTTTTACATTCAGATTCGCCATTTCGGAGAGAGGAACGCCTGTCTTCATAGACAGATCATCTAATCCTTTGTTCGTGAAAACCTCAGAACAGAACAAGCCCACTGTGAAGACCACTTTCTTTCTGAACCAAGTGGTGAAGTCGAAATCGGCGGTCTCTCCTGTCTGTGAGTGTCTTAA
>JAJYUX010000019.1 GCA_021792315.1 archaeon | reverse complement strand
TATCCAAAGGTTGTTGTCTACCCGGAATTTTCGCTTCAAGGGCTACCCTGTAGTGATTGGGCTGGAAACGACTGGTTAAACTGGTTGCGAGATGTCGCCGTTGAAATTCCGGGTGACGTTACTGACGCGTTTGGAAGAAAAAGTGCAGAGAAGGGATGCTATGTTCAAGCGTGCGTTTGGGATAAAGACACAAAATTCGGACCTGATGTGTACTTCGAAAGTGTATTCATTACTGACCCCAAAGGGAATGTAGTGTATGTTCGGAGACGAAACAATCTTGGCAGTATATTTGGACCTGCTGTAACACCGGACGTCTTTGACGAATATGTGAAGAAATACGGCCCCGACCCAGTAGACGCATTATTTCCTGTATTGCGTACTCCATATGGGGTCTTCGGAGGAATCATGTGTTGTGAAATGAGCACCCCAGAAATTAGCAGAGCGCTTTCCATGAACGGTGCCGAAATACTACTCCACAGCACCTCAGAACCCAACATACATAATGGATCAGCGATTCAGGGAAATCATTTCAGAGACATGGAAAGGCCAGTTAGAGCAGCGGATAACTGCGTCTATCTTGCTTCGGCGAACATCGGCCAAACATTGGAGGGCGGAGCACCTCTACCTGAGCATCGCGACAGAGGGCGGAGCGAGATTCTAGACTGGAGAGGCAATAGACTCGCCAGAATTGAAGGAGCTGGTGAAGCTATTGCAACTGCCCCGATTGACATTGATGCTATCAGAAAGGTAAGACGAAAGTGGGCCTTCGGCCACTTGAGCTCCCAGTCTTTCGCTCCTGTGTATCAAAGAGAAACGTGGCCACTTAACAGATTACCAAAGTCAGATGCCGAGGCAACTCAGATCAGAGAAGATGTGGTCAAGAAACTCGTTCAAAAAGGAAGACTAACAGAATAGGTGCGCATCTCGGATCTAATCGAGATAAGCAGATACGATTCACGGTTGGATTACAGCTTTCACACAGCGTAAGCTCTCGACATCGTTCAAGCCTTTGATGGCTTCTTCTATTGTGTACCTCCCAGTGACAGCTCTTTCGAGTCTCAGATCACTATTTCTGGACTTTAGTATACTCAAAACAGTGTACAGATGTCTCGGTTCCCAATAGACCGAACCGCGCAATTGGATATTCTTCCGGACTATTAAGCTGGGATTGATTTCTACACCACCCAAGTCAGAGAAAACGCCCATAATCAAATATCTCCCATTTCGTCTCAGAATTTCTATCCCCTCTGGAACAGCTAATGGAGACCCGCTAGCTTCAACGCAGACGTCAACTTCGCCTATGACTTCTCTAATTGTCTTCACCCTTTCGTGAGTGTTTGTATCCTTCATGCGAATAACATGCGAAGCACCAAGTCTCTTTGCCAGATCCAACCTTTCAGGAGGATCCCCAATGACGATTGTTTCTCCGGCCCCTGCCATTTTGGCGAGAATGAGCGATGATAGACCAACGGGTCCGCACCCTTGGATGACGACATTCTCGTTGGGTCGAAGGCGAATGGATTCGAAGCCTTTCACCGCAGTTGGGAAGCCACACCCGAATGCAATGGCTGAATCAGGCGATACAGTGCTCGGTAATTTAAAGAAGGATGATTTTGAGGTTAGAAAAACACGTTCTGAGTATCCACCAGTAAGAAAAGGATAATCGTTGCAGGACCATGACGTTCCATACGATCTTCTATGGGGGCAAGACGTTGTGTCTTTGAGTACCACGCAGAAGTAACAGTGTCCACAAGGTTGACCGGCCACCCAGAATATCTTGTCTCCCTCCACTATTGGCTCGCCAATGCTGTCGCAGTTCCTACCACTGCCCAGTCTTTCGATTGTCCCAACGCTCTCGTGACCCAAAATCACTGGAAGAGGTAACGGAACCTGGCCTTTCCAGCAGTGAACATCGGTCCCGCAGATTCCAGAGACCAGAGTCTTCACGAGTACACAACCATTGTCCACCGTTGGACTTTCTATTTCTCGAATACTGAGAGCCTCGTTTGGCTTCACTAGTATTGCTGCTTTCGATTTCAATTCATTCGTAATTCCGATTGCGACACGTAATGTCTCTGATATGACGGCTATAGTTGGGATGGAGTTGATAAATCGCCTGCTTGAAGACAGCAGATCTTGGAAATTGCTTTACTACTGACTCGAACTAGAGTGTCGAACCTACGACATCTTCGTTTCTTTTTGGTCCCTCATTATTCACTATGTACTTTTCGTAAAGCTGTGCCCATCCATCGTTGTGAAGCACATCCATGTTAAATTCGTCCACATGATAAGCGAAGTTCTTGGGAGGATACTTCGGGTTTAGCTTCGGTGCATCCTTCAGGTACGAGTCTCTGTTCAACAGCAAGGAATTGTAATCCCTTCTTGCTATCCCTTCGATACGCGTTGCTGTCACAGTCGCATTCTTTACACTGTCTCCTGTGGTAATCAAGCTGCATGGATTGCGAGTCAGAACCGCGTCCTTGTCTCCAAGAGCTTTCATCAGTCCTTGGGCACGCGATTCGTCGGCTATCGCGCCTTTGCTGTCATAAATTGGAAGATTTTCTCCGTATGCCGGAATCGGCTTGTTCATCGCAGCGAACAAGTCAGCATAGAAAGGGTGCACATAAGTCACGCCATTGACTTCTGGTCGAGCCTTGTAAATTGCGGCGTGGACAATCGACTCGTTCATCTTCTCCCATTTGCCTGAAATCTTACGCAAGTCAAGATCCATCACAACCAGTTCCTCAAGGGACTTCACTCCGTTCATTCCGCGGCCTAAAGGATGCAAATGACCCATAATCAAGAACCGATCGGTTCCAGGGATTCTTTGGGATGGATGCCCAACAATTACGTTGAATTCCTTGTACAAGATCTGTGAGGCATCAATTACATCTTGCTGATACTGTCTAAGTTCTGAATAGAGCGGGAGTGAGCTCGAAGACATAACACACTGGCAGTGGCTCGGAATGCCAGAATATAAAAGCCGAACGGTAAGAAATTTCCGAAATCAGAGAGACACTGATGGAACGACTTGGTTCTATCTCACTCAGAATAGCTCGTTAGATCTACAGGAAATTGGCCGACTCGCAGCACCGAAAAAACGCTTTTTATCGTGGCTTGTCATCCCAGCCCTTATGTCAATATCCAAAGCTGATATAGACACAAACCACTACAAATGGATAGTACCTAGATCCGATTACAAATACTCCGAGTTTACTGAAGAAGAGTACAGGAGACGATGGAAGCTCGTGAAGGACTTCATGGCGAGGAAAGATTTCAATGTTCTTTTGGTCAATGGCGGGAACATTTTCGAACCTCGTGGATGGTTCAACATGAAGTGGCTCTCAAACTACATGGGGACACTTTCGACCTCATCCTATCTTGTGATCCCCGCCGAAGGTGAGCCCATGATTTCCGATTCGCTGAACTGTGCCCAGCGCCCTGACCGGCGTGCCAGATCTAGAGTCGAACTAGTCAGAGGAGGCGACCCGGTAAAACTTGCTATCGAGCGAGTTAAGGAGCTGAAACTCGATCACGGAAAAATTGGAATAGTGGAAGCGGAATCAGAAACATTCCAACTTTCCGACTATAATGCACTTACGACAGGCTTACCGGAAGTGAAGTTCGAGTTTGTTACGGACGAATTCGAAATGTTTCATCTCCAGAAGAGTCCTGAAGAAATATCAGCAGTCGAAAAGGCTGCAGGGATCACTGATCTTGCTATTCAAGCTCTAAAGGAGAAGGCCAAGCCGGGAATGAAAGAGCATGAGTTATTCGCTATCGTCTCTGACGCATACCTGCGTGCTGGCGCCGAATACCCCAGCATGATTTTGCTAGCTAGCCAGAGCATGGAGAATCCCAACACGTGTATGGGCAGATTGCACCCTATCGACAGAACTCTGAAGAAAGGAGATATCATAATCACAGAGATTGGGGCACGCGAGGAAAGAAGCTACGAGGCACAGACGGGGAAGCCGATTTGCCTTGGTGAGCCGAACAAGGAATTCAGGGAAATGTATGAAGCATGTCTAGCTGCCTTCAGGAACTGCTCTAAGGCATTCCGGCCCGGTTGTACCGATGATGATGTAAAGGCGGCTGCGAGAGTAGTCTTGGACAGAGGATTTCACTGGGAGACACCTATACTTCATGGGATGCAGCCGCCTGGAATCCCGATGACCACCTTCAAAGGACCCAGACCAAGAATGGATCCGCTTAAGGAAGGAACTATTGTAGTACTGGAAACGAGTGCTTGCAGGCACAATTTATCCGCCGGCTTGATGCTGGATGATACTTTTGTCATCACCAGCACCGGAAACAGGCGTCTCAATAAGATCCCACCTGAGATTATTGTGATCTAGAGGTCTCCGTTTTGAGATCTTTCGGTCAAGAAACAGGAAAAGATTGCATTCCTATTCTTCTGGCCTTCTCAAGATCCTACGGCGCGTAAGATTGGCAACCATCTTCTTTCGGAATTCCGCAACACCCTCGGTTGTATATGGCCTCTCGTCCTTCGGCCAGATCGGTTCCTTGTACATCGCTTGACCCACTTCTGAAAAAACTTCGCCGTGGCTGGTCAGAGTCCAGCTGGTCCTTCTCGCTTTCCTTAGCTGTGTTACGTCTATCGATCCCAAGATCATTCCTTCTCCAGGGAATTCACGCCTTGCAATAGTCCGTCCCATGAAATCAATAATCTCTGACCTACCTCTGTCCCGGTCCTCTGGATAGTTGCAATCCACAATCTTTCCGATATTGGTAGATACCATATAGCAGCAGTTGTCTCTTGCCCTGATTCGTCGCTCCCAATCTCTCGGGCTCATGCCGTCCATGTAGCCACCATCCGTCTCAGAAGTGCTGTGAAGTAGAATTTCCGCGCCGTTAAGCATCAAGCCTCTTGAAATTTCTGGAGTTGACATTTCGCAACACAGCATGCCTCCGAAACACCCGTACGGCGTATCCAGCACAGGAAAGAAAGCATCCATCGGATTCGGATACTTTTTCAAGTATTCAGTGTAAAGCTCCGGTGTTTGCGCTGCTCCAAACTCAGGAGACAACGCACTTCTTCTTCTCTTGTAGACCATTTTCCCCTTTGGATCAGTTATGAAGACTGTCTCAAATGCGTGTCCAGGGAAATCCAATGCAGCTTCCCAAACGCAGGCCTGTAGATAGCAACCGTGCTCTAAGCTCTTCTTTCCGAATTCATCTGAAACCTCTCCTGGAAGCGGGACGGCAACTTTGTCCAACCACCTCCTCCAGACCTCAACGCTCCACTTCTTGCTGGGCATTCCTTGGAGAGAAAACTCTGGGAACACTACGATTTGA
The DNA here is from genome assembly GCA_021792315.1 of archaeon. The sequence goes on along the minus strand of JAJYUX010000019.1, from coordinate 15,741 downwards.
GGAAAGTGTCCAATTGGCGTAGCTCCTTCAGGGAGCATGTCCAAAAGTCGCAAGTGTCCTTTGACATTCTTCTTGATTATACTCTCGGCTTCGTTTTCGTCATCGATAAACTGAGACGAGGCTTGAATACATGCAACTACTGCTGGTTCGGCCATGTCTTTTGGCCTCTTTATATTCTGTGTTATAAATCTTACAATGTTGAAGTGTATAATCCAAGGACAATTTCAATCGACGAGATTCACTCTGGCCCAAGTAGTGCCCTAAATATGTAACTCGAACCCAGAATCAGTACTTTCACTGGCGAGCGACTTAGTTTGCACGGTGCCAGCAGGCTCGAAGGAGCTGTTTGTTTCCGAGATTGCATCTCGCCTTGATCAGAAGAGTGATAACTCAAACTCTATATCATCCAAATTCTCTCGTCTCCACAAGTACGGTAGCGTGTAGTTAATGACAAGGGATTTGCGGCGCTGGATTGATCAGGTTAATTCTATGGGGATGCTGCGCGAAGTAAAGAGTGCAAACTGGAATCTTGACATAGGTGCCATTACAGATATGAACGTAAAGAAACACAAGCACGCCATGCTTTTCGACAACATAAAGGATTACCCTTCTGGCTTTAGAGTCTTGACTGGAGCTCTGCTAGATTCGAAGAGAGTAGCACTCTCCCTGAACCTTTCTGAAACTTTAGGCGATCTAGATTTAGTCAATGAACTGAGGAAGAGAGTTGCGAATATTACTTTCAAAAGTGAAAAATTTGCTCCGAAGACTGTGAAGAACGCATCTTTTACTCAGAATGTAGACAGGGGCGAGAGCATAGATTTTTACAAATTCCCGTCCCCAAAGTGGTTTTATCTAGATGGTGGGCGCTACATAGGAACTTCAGATGCAGTGATAACACGGGATCTGGACTCTGGGTGGGTGAATGTCGGAACATATCGAATAATGGTTAGCGACAAGAATACACTTTGCATCTTGATGGAGGCATCAAGACATGGTAGGTTTCAAGTGCAGAAGTATTTCGATGCCGGGAAGCCCTGCCCCGTCGTTGTTTCTTTTGGGCACCATCCCTCACTTTCTTTGATTGCGGGAATTGAGGCACCCACAGGTGTTTCAGAGTTTGACTACCTCGGGAGTCTGACCGAAGAATCCTACGAAGTCGTAGAAGGGCCGATTACAGGCTTACCCATCCCTGCTGATTCCGAAATAGTTGTTGAAGGATTCATCACAAATGAAATGCGAAGTGAAGGACCTCTAGGAGAGTTCGTTGGATATTATACTGCAGGCACTTTTCAGACTCCTACAATAAAGCCAGAGGCTGTCTATTATAGAAATGATCCCATAATACTTGGCACTTGCGCAGGGAAACCTCCACATGATTACAACTATTTCCGATGCCCCATGAGAGCCGCTCTTATTTGGGATATCTTGGAAAAAGCAGGAGTGCCTGGAGTTCAGGGAGTCTGGTGCCATGAGGCTGGATATTCAAGAGCTTTCAACGTTGTCTCTATGAGACAGATTTATGCTGGACAGGCTCGCATGGCTGGACACGTGGCAAATCAGAGTAGACCCGGTGCAGTTTCAGGAAGATGGACCGTGGTTGTAGATGAAGACATTGACCCGGCAAATCTAGACGAAGTTGTATGGGCAATGAGTTCACGGTGCGATCCAGCAACTGGCATTGACATTGTAAATCAAGCTCTTGGCACCCCGCTAGACCCTATCGCTGACGAGCCGCCAGGTACTGCTATTGTGGAATATTCGAACAGTAGAGGAATAATCTTCGCAGTAAAACCCTTCAAGAAACTTCACAGAGGCGAATTTCCAAAAGTTGTCGAGGCTGACGAAGAAACGAAACAAAGAGTGTCAAGAGAACACCCTAGTATTCTCTGAGATTCAGAAAGTGTGAACTTGTATACTTCGGAGCGGAGGAATGGTTAACGACTGAGAATTTCTACAAGATGATCTTTCCCGAGAAGATCAACATGACCGAGTTTGTTCTCGGAAAATGGGCGAACAAGAGTGATGATAGGATTGCAATACTTTACGAGAATGAATCTATCAGTTTCGCCGACTTATCGAAGAGCGTGAACAGGTTCGGTAATCTGCTAAAGCAACTGGGAGTGAAACCGGCGGAAAGAGTTCTTCTCAGAATGTCGAATCATCCTCTATATATCGCCCTAAATATGGCCGTCATTAAAATAGGCGCTGTCGCAGTACCGACCAGCACTCTGTTCAGGGAACGTGAAATCGAGTACATTTTGGGTAACAGCGAGGCAAAGATTGCTATTGCTATGCCGGAATTCTTGCCTGAAGTCCTTGAAATTAGAAATGCAGTCCCCAAATTGAAGGTCCTAACTGTCGCAGGCAAATACGATTCTTACGATTCAGTTGAAGATCTAGCCAAAGATCAGAGCGAATCACTAACTGCCCAAAATACCTCCAAGGATGACTTGGCTTTCATTCTTTATACTTCTGGAACTACATCTTTTCCCAAAGGTGTCCCCCACTCGCACAAATGGCTACTTGCGCTAGGGGAGCCAAACTCTGATTTCGTCATGGGAATCCACAGCGGAGATAGAATCCTTACTCCAAGTGAGATGACCTGGATGTGGCCTTGGGGATACTGCATTTGGTTTGCAATGTACAGAGGAGCTTCGGCATGCATCTATTCCGGGAGGTTTGACGGCGATCGCACATTTGAGTATCTCCAGAAATACAAAGCAACCCATGTAGCTGGAAACCCCACAATCTATAGAAGACTCGTAAGGGTGGATGATGCTGAGCACAGATACGATCTCTCGAATCTCCGAGCTGCTTTCAGCTCGGGAGAGACTCTCGCTCCCGAATTGTTCAAAGAGTGGAAGAGAAGATTCGGATGCGAGATATACGATTGCCTCGGGCAGACTGAACTCCATGTGTTCTGCGCTACAAGGCCCGGATCCGTTAAGCTTGGTTCGATGGGTCGTCCGTTGCCCGGAATCCCAGTCTCTGTCATTGATGAAGATGGCGAGCCCTGCAAGCCAGGGGAGATTGGTTATCTTGCAGTAAGGAAAGAATTTGAAGGATTGACTGAAGGTTACCTAAAGCTAGAAGAAGAATGGAAAAAGAAGATTCGTGGAATCTGGTATCTCACCTGGGATCATGCGTACATAGACGATGATGGTTATTACTGGTATATTTCGAGAGCGGACGACCTAATCAAGAGCAGAGGATATCTCATAGCTCCAAAAGAGATAGAGGACGTACTGCAAGAGCACACATCCGTGCTTGAGTCAAGCGTGATTGGTGTGAAGGATCATGACTTGCGTGAGAGGGTGGTCGCAATGATAATTCTGCGTGAAGGACTCGAGCCTTCCTTGGAGTTGGCTTCAGATATTAGAAAACATGTGGTTCAGAGAATCGCCCCTTTCAAAGCGCCTAAGGAGATTATTTTCGTGGATGCTATACCAAAGACCGTCACTGGGAAAATCATGCGTAAAGCAATGAAGGAAGACTACGAGTCAGGAAGAAACCCATCCCTGGCAAGGTACAAATATACGTTCTGAGTTAAGTTTCTGGCATGGGCCGCCCTAAACTGCTGACTTATCTTTAGCACTTCCCTTGTTCGCGCATCCACAGATCAATCTTATTAGTGACCAATTTTGACGCAAGCCTCAATATGATAATTGACACTCACGTCCATATTTATGGAAGAGGGTTGGCCGAAGCTCACCAGAAATTCCTTGCGAGCAGATTTCCAACACTTGGAATAGATTTAGATCATCAAATCGACTACCTCATGAATCTTATGAAAAAACATAATGTTGACAGAATTCTTGCACATTGTAACCCGAACGAAGCAGTCGCTGAAATGATAAAGAACCACAAAGACAAAATAATACCTTTTGCTTCGATTGAGTACAAAGATTCTAAAAAAGCTGTAACCGACATTGAATACTGCATTAAATCCCTCGGGTTCAAAGGCATCGCGGAACAAGCTGTACCATCAAAACACTACTTCATAGATGATTTCGACTTATTGGATCCTGTCTACAAGAAAGCATCCGACCTCGGCATTCCAGTCACGTGGCACCTACAGGAGAGCTTCCTGTTTGGAGCTTCCCGGTCCAAGTTCTCCGGGGTCTCGCGAGTCCAAGAGGTCTGCTTCAAGTATCCTCAGCTGAAAATTCTCATCTGCCATCTTGGAGGTCTTGACAATTACAGAAACACATTGAGTGGACTTTCTGGTTACAAGAACGTGTATTTCGATACCAGCGGCGTTGTCAACTCGATGTACAGGAGATTTCTCACTCCTGTCTGGGGCTCAAACGCGTCATCACGCACGCACGACTACACATTTCCTGAGCATGCAAAGAATGGGAAACCCAAGGATCACAGCGTGATCATGGAGTCGGTCAAGACCGAATCAGCCAAAGTTCTGAGAGAAGCTGCCAATGCTGTCCCTGACAGAATAATGATGGCAACCGACGGTCCATTCGCAAGTAATCCGGAGCTCGAGATTGAAGTTTGCAAGAAGGCCTTGGGTCATGATTCGGAATTGCTGTCGCATGTCCTAGGAGAAAATGCGAGAACATTCCTGAATGTCTGAAGTAAGCAACCGACTTCGGCGCCATAGGTCAACGCAAAAGACAGTTGCCAGCCCAGATGTAGAAGTATCTTATACAGGAATTGAGCTTACAAGTAGCTTTGTGTAGTCGTCTTTCGGAGAGCTGAAGATCTGTTCCTTGTCACCTACTTCGACGATTCGTCCCTTTTGGATTACAGCTATCCTGTCGACAACATGCCAAAGAAGCTCAAGATTGTGAGAGATGAACATGTAGGTGAATTTCTTCTTTTGTTGTAGTTTATTCAATAGGTCTACGATCTGAGCTTGCGTTGACACGTCCAACGAAGAGGTTGGCTCGTCAAGCAAAAGTAACTTGGGTTCTAGCAGTATCGCCCGGGCAATAGCTACTCGCTGCCTCTGTCCGCCACTCAGCTGATGAGGGTAATGTTCGAGCAATTCGATTCTGAGTCCGATGGTCTGGAACAGACTCTTTATGTTCTCGATTGCCTGCTCCTTCTCTGTGATCATCTTGTTTACAATCAGCGGCTCAATCATAGAGCTGATTACTCGCTGCCCTGGATCCAGCGAACCATAAGGATCTTGAGACACGAGCTGTATCAATCTAGGGTGGATTTTCTTCCAGTGCTTCGGCGATCGTATTTGAGTCCCTTCGATCCACACCTCGCCCGACTTAGGTCTAACCAGGCCCACGATGGCCCTTGCCAGAGTTGATTTACCCGAGCCCGATTCGCCAGCAATTCCGAACCTTTCTCCGCTAGCAACGTCTATCGAGACATCTTTGAGAGCTTCCAATCGTGTGACTGATCTGAATAGCGCATTTGATTGGAATGTGACGCTGAGATTTCTCACTGATAGAATTGTATCATTCATTTTTCTTTTCACTTGTGCTGCTAAAAAGGTAACATGCGACAAGAGTCTTATCTGTCTGTGTAAGCTTTGGTTCAGTCTCTCGACAGACAGGCATCACATGAGAACATCTAGGATTAAATTTGCAACCGTTAGGCATGTCCATTAAATTGGGGACAGATCCAGTAATAGCCATGGGGTTCGTTCCTCTTACACGTGGAATGGCGGCAAGAAGAGCCTTCGTGTAAGGATGCTTTGGATTTTTCAAGACTTCTTCAATAGTAGATGTTTCAACAATACGTCCCAAGTACATAACTGCAACTCGATTACAGAGTTCTTTGATGACATTAATGTCGTGACTGATGACCAAGAGCGAGAGATTCATTTCCCGCCTTATCTTGTTCATTAATACGATAAGTTTCCTCTGAGTCTCTACGTCCAGTGCAGATGTAAACTCGTCTGCGATAATTAGCTCCGGATTCCTTATCAGAGCCATCGCTATTACAGCCCTTTGTTGCATACCTCCTGACAACTCGAATGGCCTTGCATTCATGACTCTCTCTGGGTCTAACTCAACGCTTGCGAGTGCCTCGCGACACTTCTTTTCTCTCTCCGCCTTCTCAATTTTCTTTCCCAATATTTCGTACATCAGTTGCCGAATTGTGAACAAAGGATCCAATGAGGTCATCGCGTTTTGAGGAACCAGAGCGATTCTGCGTGTTCTAAATTCAGCTACGGTTTTGTCCTTGTTATTCAGAATGGCAGTTCCTGCAAATGTGACTTCGCCAGATGCCTCCATTGTTTTCGGAATTAGGCCAATAATGGATTTTGAGGTGAGCGATTTTCCAGATCCAGTCTCACCCATTAGACCAAGTGATTCTCCCTTTGCGATCTGAATTGACACATTCGTCAGTATACGGATAGTTCTATCATCCATATGAAAATCCAAATTCAGTTTGTTTACTGAAAGTAATTCATTACCCATTAGACATTCTTCCTCGGATCAAAGTACCGTATTTCGTCTGAGATTAGCATGAAAGTCGTAATGATGAAGATGAGAAAACAAGCAGGGATTATTAAGAGCCACTGATCCGTAAAAATATATGGTTGGCCTTGTGCAATTAATGCGCCGAGCTCTGGACTAAGTGACCCAATGGCGAACCCGATGTATTCCAAGGCGGCTAGGAAACCCACTAGTGCGGAGAGAGTCAGAAAAATAACAGATGCTAGAAAGAAAGCAATATTGCGCAGGATATGTCTGAATAGGATTCGGGCTTTGCTGAAGCCGAGAACACGCAACATCTCCGCATATGGTTTGTTCATCTCGGACAAGACTTCACTCCTTGTAATTCGAGCCAAGTAGCCCCAACCTCCAACTGAAAGAGCAATCACCAAATCAAGAAAAGTGTGACCAAGCGTTCCTGAGATCGCGAGGGCCAGTACCAACCCTGGAATAGCCAAGAAAACATCTGTGATCCGCATCAGTACCTCCTCAACTTTTCCCCTGAATATCGCCGCGACTGATCCAACCGAGACGCCCACCAATATGTGGAGTGCGCCAGCGAAGAAGGCAACAAACAAGTCGTTCTTGATAGCTATAGGAATTACATAGATCAGATTCCTTCCGAACGCGTCGGTTCCTAGAGGATATTTCCATGATGGCGGCAAATTACGAAGCAATGGATTCACACTGAATGTGACCCGAGCTTCATTCAGAAACAATGCGTATGCAGCAATTATCAGTAATGCCGCGAACATGCCGAGGCTTATGTAAAGTACCAGCGCTCTGCTCCTTAACACCCTCCGTTTCTTAACTAACTTCGGAGTTTCCACAGTGTCCTACCTTGCACCAAATTCGATTCGTGGGTCTATTAACGCGTACCCAATGTCCACCAGTAGATTGGAAACAATGAAAGCCGATCCCACAACGAGTGTAAAACCTAGCACGCCCGATACATCCAGTGTGATTATAGACTTGACAGCCCACGCCCCTAAACCGGGCCATGTAAATATCGTCTCGATAACGACCGTGGCTCCAAGCAACGTACTCCCTATCAGTCCTACTATAGTTAGAAGGAAGACTGTGTTACTCTTCAACAAGTGGGTAAAAACGATTCTTCGCTCAGACACACCAGCTGAGCGCAGGTAAAAGATGTAATCTTCCGAAAGCACAGAGATAGTTCTTGCCCTAACTGTTTTCATCACGTATCCAGTAGGGTACAATGCCAATGTAACCGCAGGCATTATCAAGTGCGCAAGGTTGTCCGAAAAATAACAGAAGTTGCCTGTTAGCAAACTGTCGAGCAGTGGAAGACCAGTAATAGTGTGAAGCGGGCAAGCAGCAGCCACATCTGGGCTAATACCTCCTGAAGATGGGAGAGCAGGAAAGTGATTGATTGTCGGATAAAAGAAAAACAAGAAAATCAGTATTAGTCCAAAGATAAGGGCTGGGAATGCCACGCCGAAGGAGGATAACCCCCTGACTATTGCGTCGATCTTTCCTCCCTGCCTTAATCCAGCTATCATTCCCAATGGAACTCCGATTGCTAAGAACAAGATAATCGCGGCTATGACGATCTCAAGGGTCCATGGCAAGAATATCCCAATACTCTGAGTAACTGGCAGGCCGGTTGCTTTCGATATCCCCATGTCCCCGTGAAGCAGTCCCGAGAGGTAGTAGAAGTACTGTATGTACAAAGGATCGTTGAGGTGATATTGCTTTTCGATTATCGGGTACAGAGAGGTTGGAGTGTCTGTCGAAATGTACAGAGTCAACGGATTTCCAGACAATCTCGAAAGCACGAACGTGATTACGGTTACTCCCATAAGTTCTACCGCAGCTAGAACAATACGATAGGCTAGATAGAAAGAAGAGCGCAACTTAGAGGCATCCCAGCTCTACAGAAGACTTTGTTAATAAGACATTGCGCCTTGGGTCAGAATTCGTCGAATTCGCTTTTCTCCGAGCAGAGAGAGTGAAAATCTCCTCGTCTTTGTATGAAAGAATTTTCAACAACATTGAATCCGTTCAAGCTCTTGTTCTAAGCTGGAGTTTTCCGTTGAGTTCAATCCAAGATGTAGATATGCGTTTCTTTTTCACCGAATCACTCGAAGATTCCAGTGTTTCGCTTGCAACAACTTCCTTGAATCCAGGCCTATTCATGGTACTAACTTTTGCGACATTGTATGTAATCCACGATCTCTGGGGCCAGACTAAATCAAATTAATTCAATATTTGAAACACTATTGTGAGCCAGAGATTATTCTATCAAATAGATGCTTTTACTAAACTCCGCTTGGAGTTATTTCGAATTACTATTTTGAGCATCAGTTTTCGCATTACCTCATCACTTGTTGCGACAGCTCCGTAGGAGGATTCAACACGCCTTATAGTTCCAAGATGTTCTCTCCTTGAGGGAGCAAAGCAACCATCTTTGACCAACACTATGTCAAAATCTCGAAAGTAAGCATCACGCAGTGTCGACTCAACACAAACATTTGTGGCTATCCCCACCATCAGTAGAGTGTCGATTCCTTTGTTTCTCAGGATTTGCTCCAGCGCCGTTTTGAAAAAGGCACTGTTGCGCCACTTCTGTACGACGACATCATCAGGCGAACTCGGCTTTATTTCATCAATAATTTGTGATCCGAATGTATTAATCTTAGGCCCTCCCAGCCAACCATCCGCGAATCTAGGCGGAGATATCTTGTGCCTTGCTTTCTCGCAGTTCTGGTCAGTTCGGACAGATTGAACCCATACCACAAACGCGCCTGCTGACTTGCAACAGTCAATCAGTTTTCGGATGGTTGGAAGAATCTTCCTCGCGCGCTGGACACCCATTCCCATCTTCTTTCCAAGGTGGCCCTCTTTGTGTGCGTAGTCGTTTTGCACGTCCACTATCACAAGAGCTGTTCTTTGTGGATCAAGTTGCCAGTCAGTCATTGTGGTACCCTTTCGTTTTCGCCTCACTTTCTCCTAAAAACGTTTCGAGAATTGAGCAGAATTTTGAATGGAACCTGCTTCAAGAGTTAAATCATGGTACTTGATTTCGTCATCACATGTCTTCCCCCTCAGACGAAGAAATAGTCCAGGAGCATATGCGGGTGTACAATATTTCTGAAAGAGATCTGCTTGTAGGAGAAAGGGAAAGGGTAGTACAAGTCTACAGACGTTTTCACATGGATTCAAGGAAGTTCGATTTGAAGGCACAAGAGACTGCTCTTCTTATAGTCGATATGCAGAACCACTTTGTTCATCCAAAAGGAGGATCTTGGTGTCCCCAGGCAATGAGGCAGTTACCGAAAATCAAGTCGTTAATAGCAAGATGCAGAAAACTGGGGGTAAGAGTGATCTATACTCAAACTCACTTTGCAGATGATTGTGTGAATCTATTTCCAACCCGGGCCGACACCATTAGGAAGGAAAGGCAGCTTTACGAAGGTACATGGGGCGCAGAGATTAGTCAAGAAATTTCCCCGACATTGGAAGACAGAGTCTTGAAGACAAAGCATACTCCAGACTCATTCGTCGGAACTGATCTTGATTTTGCATTAAGAGACAACAAAGTCAAGAACCTGATCATCTGTGGAACAAATACAGACATCTGCTGCGAGACTACTGCGCGTTCCGCATTCTGTCTCCATTACAATGTTGTGGTAGGAAGCGATGTTTGCTCTACATACTATGGCGAGTCTCATGAGTCAGCCTTGGCAGTGCTTAGATTTGGATTCGCTCGAGTGATGACATCGGATCAGATAATTCAGGAACTAGAAGTCGGCGGAACCTAAAACACTCAAATCATCTGGTGAACTCAGCTCTTGAACCAGGTAACGGGTAGTTTTATTATCGAGGCAAAATTCTTGCCAGCCATATGTCGAAGACATTTGTCGTAGAATTCAATGTGAAGCGAAAGAAACGGAACGCTTTCGAGAAAGAACTAGTTCGAGGATTGCGGGAACTGGAGAAATCTCCTCCTGAAGGATCAATTGCTGTTCTCGATTTGAAAGATCCTGAAAAGCAGGGGCGCTACTTGCACATCGTTGTCTGGGAGACAAAGAAACAATGGAAGAGTTTTATGAACTCTGGCAGGACCGCGAGATTAGGCCAGTTCACATCATCTGAACCCAAGAGAAAGTGGTACGACACTGTCGTGAGAGTTCAAGACGGCATGGTAAGGTACGATTGAAGCGAAATATTTGTGATATTCGGCACTTCAATTGAACAAGCCTTAAGACTGTGTTGGTGGTCTCCGCAGATCCAGATTGACAGCCGTAGTTAGTCCGGAATACAGAAGACCAAAGCCGTTTGATAGATCTCGATATGTATATCCAAGATTCTCTCAGGGAGAATATGAGCGCAGATGGAATCTCACGCGCGAGATGATGAAATCAAAGAATCTGGATTGCCTACTTGTTACCGGGATGAGCTACCATTGGGACAAGGGATGGCAGAACGTCAGGTACATGACAAATTATCTCGGTAGCCTGGACAGCCCCTGTTATGTGGTGTTGGGTCACGACGCAGAACCAACCGTGTGTACTGTAACAAGTCAGATTGACAGAGTTGCCAGGAGCGTCGTAAGCGACATAAGATGCAGCAGGAATAACCTTGCGACGGCTATTGGCAGAATAAAAGAACTGCATGCGGAAAGAGGGAATATAGGACTAGTCTCGCCCAACTGGAATCTTCAGCTCCCCTACGACCAAATGGAGTATCTCAAATCTTCTCTTCCTCAGGCGAAAATCAGCATGGTCTTTGAAGACTTCATGAAGAATGTCCGGTGGATAAAGAGCTCTGAGGAAATAAAATGGGTAGAGAAGGCCGCTCATTTAGGCGATCTGATGCAAGAGGCTCTCGTGAAGAATGTAAAACCAGGTATCACGGAACATGAAATATGGGCTCTGGTTTTGCATACAGTCCTAGTAAACGGTGGAGAAGATAATATGGCATTAATGTCAACCAATAACACTTACGACTCGGACTGCCCTGATACACGAGTAAGACCGATGGAACGAGCGATGCAAAAGGGCTACATTTTGAACATGGAGAACGGACCTTCCTACAATGGTTATGAGGCACAAACTGGCCATCCAATCTGCATAGGTGAACCAAACCCAGAATACAGGCACATGTTTGATGTCTGCCTTGAAGCTTACAAGAGGGTCAGCGATCAACTCAGAGTTGGGCGTACAGAGGATGATATTGCAAGAGCGGGTCAGATCATTTACGATTCCGGGTATTGCCAGATTGGTGCTCCTCTGTGTCATGGAATGTCAGGAGGAGTCCAGCAGGACGGTCCGGTTGTTTCGGTACAACGTTCTGATTATAGGATCTTTCAACCGGTAGAAATCAAACCGAATACCGTCTGGACGGTCGAGATCAGTGTGGCCACGAAAGACGAGATGAAGGGCGTGTTTATGGCTGACACCTTTCTAGCAACAGAAGGCGGAAGTGCACCGTGCAGGTTGCAAAAATATCCAACGCAGTTGACAATCGTGTAGCCATTGCAATAGAAAAATGAGCTCAAACAGCTACTGTAATCGTAGCTAGCTCCTACTTGATTCGTGAATTGTTACAATTCATGATAGTCTTATATAACTTTACGCAAATCGCTCGAAAACAACGGGTTCTAATTAGAATGAATCTCAAGAAAAGCGCCGTTTCTAGAACTGTAACTGTTGTAGTCGTAGTTGTGATTCTCGTTATCGCAGCTGCTGCGGGTGTATATGCCTCCGGCATTTTAGGTCCTAGCAAATCCACCAGTACTTCGACTACCACTTTAAGTTCTACTAGCACTACTACGTCTTCTCAAACTACATCTGCCTCAACCACCAGCACTACAAAGACCACCACTAGCTCGTCTGCAGCGGGCGTCCAAAACTTGACATTGGAAGCACTCACTGCTCCAGGTCCAGTAGGTTTGTATCCTCTCACAACGAATACTTGGATTGAGAATCTTCTTTATGATCCGATTTTCAACTACAACGTGAGTAACACTTCAGCAGTTCCGATTCCTTGGCTTGCCACCGGTTACACAGTTGACCCAACAGGTCAGTACTGGTCGATCACATTGAGGCAAGGAGTCGCATTCTCTGATGGTACCCAATTCAATGCCACATCGCTTAAAATGGACATCGAGAATTACATAATTGCTGATGTTCAGAGTTCGCAATGGAACGTCTTTCTAAGAGGAGCATCAACATATGTCGCCTCGAATTTGAACGCTGCGAATCAGACAATATTCAAGAACAACGATGGACTTACTGTAACGAGCCAGTATGTCTTAAACTTGAATCTGTCTAGACCAGAGTCAGACTTGCTATCTTATCTTGCCGGTAGCCTAGCAGTCTATTGGAGTGTTTCGCCTTCTGCGATTATCGCGAATGGCGGAATAACAGTCAAAGTCGGAAACACGTGGTTACTGTCACACAGTGCGGGAGAGGGACCATATACTCTCCAAAGTTACAGCTCAGCGACAGGTACCCTGGTACTCACGGCGAATCCGAACTGGTGGGGTATCACTGCACTAAACCTGAAACAACCATTTTACAAGGTAACAGTCAATGTGGTCACCAATCCAGCCACTGAGGAGCTTGACATTAGATCGGGAATCGCCAACTTGATAGTCCTCCCTGTAGCGAATGTCTATGACTTCGCAGACAAGACAGCTTGGTTGACACAGAACAAGTTAGTTTCAGACGTTTCCGGCGTTAATGTATTCGGACCATTTCTCGGCTCTCAATTCTACATGCTTGAATTCAACCAGAACATGTACACTAGCGCAGGCACGAAAGCAGCATCTCAACCAATGCAGAACATGAATCTAAGAGTTGGTATCGAAGAGGCCTGGAATGCGACAGCATTCATCCAACAGGATCTCAACGGATTCGGCGCAGTGAATGGTGGCGTCATGCTTCAGGGTCAATTAGGGTATCAGGGATTCACAACCCCATATTCGTACAATCTGACAGCCTCTAAAGCCAATCTGCAGGCAGCATGCAAACAGTTAGGGTGCAGCCCTAGCAATCCATTGCAGCTAACTTTCATCGCGACCAATGACCAGACGGCAGAACTCGCGGGAAGCTTACTCGTGTCCACAATAAACTCGATGCAAGTTGGGATAACCTTGAACTTCGTACCACTTGCCACTAGTGCAAAGATATCTACATTCCTCTCCAAGCAATTCGCAATAAGCCTATATGAACAGCCGAACGAGCCACCAGATCCTCTGGTAATGCTATCACAATTCGGAACACCAGCAGGCACACAGGCGGGGCCACTCGGATTCGTTAATCAAACAATAATTAGCTTGATCGCACAGGCAGCGTCAACATCAGACCATAACCAGCGTGCTTTGCTATACGCACAGATAGACAAGGAGATTGCGCAAACGGCAAACTGGCCTCAAGTAGCACAGTTCGAGAATGTCTACGCCACATCATCGCACATACACATCGCACCGTTCAACTCCGCTCTGTTGAACTACTTCCCTCCAATCTGGGCAATTTCATACTCTTAGTCTGGGAGACTGTGAATCACATCCCCGGTGGTTTTTGTCCAACACCGGGACTACCTTTCTTTTTCTTACCAGTTTATTCACTTGATTGAATTCCTAATGTACCTGGAATCTAAGGGGAAGAGTGTAAGTAGCTAGGGTGCGGCCCCCGCAAAACGATATTTTCATGCAGAAATATAATGTGACGGTAGCCAGATCCGCGATCGACGAGTTCACAGTCACGATCTATATGCCCAAAGCAGGACAGACGTTACTTCTCGAAAGGGGACCTCAAGGCTGAATTGGGCTCGACCGACAATGTACACTGTACTTGCATAATGAGTACATTTATCCATAATGAAATCGAGTCGATTGGAGTAAGGGAACTTGAGATTCATTTCAGCCGCCGGATCAGGCTTTGGGCTAGATGACTTGCCAGTAGCGGCCATCCAGAAGCTAGGTATCGATCGTGAAAATGACCTCCGAGTTGAATGGGTACGAGTGCGAGGAGGCGTCAAGGCAATGGAAGCGCTAATCGATGGAGAGGGAATAGTTGCATATGGTGGTTATGGGGCAGCTCTCCTTAAGTCAGGAGAGGGATCCCTGAAGATCGTAGCTTCAACCACTTGCGGCCTCGCACAGGAACTTGTGGGAAAGGCTGTGCTTCCTCGCTCAAAAGCCGATAGAAAGATTCGATGGGGAGTGGACGGCATCGGCGCCATGAGCCATCAGTTGGCGCGTGAAATCGTGATGACATTTGGACTCGAAGAATCGAAAATAGAGTTTGTTGTGTCAGGGCCTCCAGAAGATCGAATACATGCTTTGCTGGACGGAAGTGTTGATGCGTCGCTTCTCAGGCTAGAAGAGTCTCTGGACCTCACAAAGAAACGCCGAGACTCGTTGGGAAAGATTCTTACTTTTGAAGAGATCAACGCCCGTGTCCTGACTCCCGTTCACGGCGTGATAGCAACCACTGATGATAATATCAAGACGGAAAACGAGATCATTCAGAAAGTTGTAGAGTGCATGCTCTTGTCAAACAGAGCTTTGAATTCTGATTTTGTTTCTTTTGAAAAGGCGATGAAATCAGTGTCCAGGTATCAAGATGGTCTTCAGGACCTCTGGGGTCGAGTTACAAAAGCTGGACTTTTCGCTGTGAACGGTGGAATGAACGGAAATGCTTGGAAGAGGAAAATGGAGAACTACTTCCAACATCTGGATCAGAAAAGCGTGAATCTTAACTCGGTTACTGATCATTCTTTCGTTGGAAATGCTTTGAAGCGACACGGAACGTCAGATGCTCATTGGGATGTTCCTAGTTTCGAGTGAATGCTTTTGTCTTATGCAGTTGCTGATTCAAGAGCTTTCAGAACGTCTTCAGGAGTGAAAGGCAGTCTGCGAAGCCTCCTGCCGGTTGCATTGAAGATTGCATTTCCTATCGCGGCTGGCACGGGAACTATGCTAGTCTCCCCCGCGGATTTGGGACCGAAAGGATCTTTCACATCAGGGAACAGCACTCGAATTTTGGGGATGCTCACATGATTGGGCAACCTGTAGCTCATGAAACTTGGGTTCTTGACTGAGCCAAGGTCACGGTCTATCAACAGATTCTCGTACAAGGCCATACCAATTCCCATGACGACGCTTCCCTGAACCTGGTTTGCGGCAGTGAGTCTATTCACGACCTCTCCTGAATCCTGTGCGGCAACATATCTTGTAACAACGACATGACCAGTTTCCGAATCGACTTCAACCTCCGCAAAGTGAGCCGTGAACGATAACCTCTCTGAATGCTCCGGAAGCTTTGGTTCTGTTGAGGCGCTCTCTTCTACG